>NZ_JADDIL010000033.1:0-94861 GCF_020826795.1 Microtetraspora sp. AC03309
CATAAGGAGTCTGGCCCCGCGTCATCCGAGGCGAGGCCAGAACGCAAGATCTTCAGTGATCTTCTAGACGAAGCCACTCCGTGCCGATCGCACAAGCATGATCGTAACGTCCCCTCGACTGAGGGGACCCGCGAGAGCCCACCCATCCCTGCCTTAACGGTTCACCCGGCCCGTGACGCAGCAAATGATCACGCCGCGACCAGGGTTTCGACTGGCGAGCAAACGACGAGCAACCATCGTGATCAACGTGGGGCGCGGGGCATCGCCAAAGTGATCATCAAGTGATGAAAGCCCAGGTCGGTGATACCGACCTGGGCTTTCTGAAGGGTGCGCCACCGCGGGCTGGGAACCGTTGATTGAGAGTCAGCGGGGGCGTGGGAGGTGTTTGGCGATGAACAGGCCCTCCGCGCTGACGCACAGCTCGCCGCCGGCCGAGATGGTGCCGGTCGTGCGGATCTTGCGGCCGTCCACGGAGATCTGGCGTCCCGTCACGGTCAGCGGCTCGAACAGCGGCGTCGGCCGGTGGTAGCGCAAGGTCAGCTCGGCCGTCATGCCGGACGGCCCGCCCCAGGCGTTCGCCACGCCGAGCGTGTGGTCGAGCAGCAGCGCCGAGACGCCACCGTGCACGAACCCGGGCGGCCCCTGGTACGGCATGCCCAGGACGACGACGCCCTCGATCGAGCCGTCGTCCTTGCCGGTGAGCGGGAGCGGCGGCGCGATGGCGTTCTCCGGCCCGGTGACCGGGTCGTGCCGGGTCACACCCTCGCCCCGCCACATGTCGATCATCCGCTCCTCGACGCCGGGAGCGTGCTCGTCCAGATAGTCGGCGACGGCGTTCAGCCGGTCCGCCACCCCGGTCATCTCGGCGTCGGAGCCGTCACCGGCGTGCAGCAGCGAGGCGATCACCCGGCGGGCGGCGGCGACGGCCGCGTCCACGCCCTTGTTGTTCGCCTTGGCGGTGAGCTCCTCCAGTCTCTCGCTCATGCCGTCACCTCCGGCGCCGCCGCGGACGACACCGTGGCCGTCGCGTGTGTGAGAACGGGCGCGTCGTCGCGTGCCGGGCAGGTCGAGGTCAGCACCAGCCGGTCGCCCTCGCGCCACACCGTGGTCCGGATCGTCTCGCCGGGGAACAGCGACCCGGCGAACCGCACCGACAGGCCGGTCAGCCGGGACACGTCACCGTCGAGCACACCGTCCACGACGGCCTTCGCGACGATGCCGTACGACGCGAGCCCGTGCAGGATCGGCCGGTCGAAACCGGCCATCCGCGCGAACTCCGGGTCGGCGTGCAACGGGTTGAGGTCGCCGTTGAGCCGGTACAGCAGGGCCTGCCCGGGGGTGGTGGGTGAGTCGAGCACGTGGTCGGGCTTCCGTTCCGGCGCAGCCCACGGGGTCTCCGGGCCCGGGTCGCCGCCGAAGCCGCCTTCGCCGCGCGCCCAGATCTGCATGGTGGTGGTCCACAGCGGCCCGCCGTCGGGGTCGGCCGCGGACTGCTCCATGACGATCACCGCGGCCTTGCCCTTGTCCCAGATGTGGGCCACGCGCGAGGTGACGGTGGCGGTGCCCGAGGCGGGCAGCGGCCGGTGGACCGTCAGCCCCTGGCCCGCGTGCAGGATCCGGCGCAGGTCGATGTCGACGCCGGGCAGGTGCATGGCCGTGGGACCACGGTCCCCGGCGGAGACGCCCTGCCCGGCGACCATCGCGAAGGTCGGGAGCACGCGCAGGCCGCGCTCGTAGGTGTAGGGCAGCTCGGGGCCGGCGTCGGTGCCGCCCGCTCCCAGGCTGAGGTGGTAGAGCAGCACGTCGCGACCGGTCCAGCTGATCTCGCGGACCGAGGGCGGCGCGCTGAGCGCCTTGTCGACGTCGATCGGCATGGTTCAGCCCTTCTTTCCTGTGTCGGAGCCGTTCAGCGTGCCCGCGCCGTACAGGGTGACGACGCAGGCGCCGCCGAGCCCGAGGTTGTGCTGCAGGCCGACCTTGGCGCCGTCCACCTGGCGGGCGCCGGCCTCGCCGCGCAGCTGCCAGGTCAGTTCGGCGCATTGGGCCAGGCCGGTCGCCCCCAGCGGGTGTCCCTTGGAGATCAGGCCGCCCGACGGGTTGACGACCCACCGGCCGCCGTACGTGGTGGCACCGGACTCGGCGAGCGTGCCGCCCTCTCCCTCGGGGCACATGCCGAGCGCCTCGTACGTGAGGATCTCGTTGATCGAGAAGCAGTCGTGCAGCTCGATCACATCGACGTCGTCGATCCCGAGCCCGGCCTCGGCGAACACCAGCTCCTTGGCGGCGCGGGTCATCGGGGTGCCGACGACGTCGATGTGCGACCGGGTGGCGAACGCCTCATCGGTGTCGGTGGTCAGCGCCTGGGCGAGGATCTCGACCGCCCGGCCCTCCAGGCCGTGCTCGCGGACGAACCGCTCACTGACGACGACGGCCGCGGCCGCGCCGTCGGAGGTCGGCGAGCACTGCGACCGGGTGAGCGGGTCGTGGATCGGCTTGTCGCCGAGCACCTGGTCGAGCGTGTACTCGTCCCGGAACTGGGCGTACGGGTTGTTCACCGAGTGCCGGTGGTTCTTCACCGCGACGGAGGCGATCTGCGCGGCGGTCGTGCCGTGCCTCTCCATGTGCTCGCGGGCCGCGTTGCCGAAGAACTGCGCGGTCATCGGCGCGTTCGCCCAGCCGCGGGTGCCGACCAGCACCTCGAGGTGCCGGTCCACGGTCGTCACCTTGGGCATGCCGCCCGACGGGTTCAGCGCGTCCTTGGTCATCTTCTCGAAGCCGACCGCGAGCGCGACGTCGGCCAGGCCGGCCTGCACCCACTCCCTGGCCAGCATCAGCGCCGTGGAACCGGTGGCGCAGTTGTTGTTGACGTTGACGACCGGGATGCCGGTCAGCCCGACCTCGTAGAGGGCGCGCTGACCGGCCGTCGAGGGACCGAACACGTAGCCGGCGGCGGCGCGCTGCACGGCGTCATAGCCGATCCCGGCGTCGGCGAGGGCCGTGCCCACGGCCTCCGCGACCATGGCCGGGTACTCCCAGTCACGGGTCTCGATCTTTTCGAACTTCGTCATCCCCACGCCGATGACGAACGTTCTGTTGCTCATTGGGGTCTTCCTTCGCGTCCGGGGGAGGTTCATCCCTTGGCGGGCACGGGCTCGGGGTCGCGGGGCAGGCCGAGCAGACGCTCACCGATGATGTTGAGCTGCACGTCGGTGGTGCCCCCCGCGATCGACATGCACCGGGAGTTGAGGAACATCCAGGTGGCGTTCCTCCGCGCGCCACGCCGCTCGGTGCCCTCCTCCCCCTCCTCGTCCGTCAGGGACGCGGGGCCGGCCCAGTCCATGGCGGTCTCCCAGACCTCCTGGATGTGCTCGACTCCGATCAGCTTGGCGACGCTGGACTCGGCCCCCGGCTGCAGGCCGGACAGCGACCGGATCGTGGTCCGCAGACCGAACAGCCCGCCGGACTGGGCGTCGCAGAGGATGCCGCCGAGCCGGGTCAGCCGCTCGTCGTCCATGTCGTCGGGGGCGGCGCTCGCGAGCTGGAGCAGCGCCTCGCCGCCGCTCCCGAGCGACGAGTCGTGCGAGAGGGACACCCGCTCGTTGGCCAGTGTGGTGCGGGCCAGTTTCCAGCCGTCGCCGGGCTGGGCGACCAGCATGTCGTCGGGGACGAAGACGTCGTCGAGGAACACCTCGTTGAACAGCGTCTCGCCGGTCAGCTCGCGCAGGGGCCGGATGTCGATGCCGGGGCTGGACATGTCCAGCAGGAAGTAGGACAGGCCCTTGTGCTTGGGAGCCGAGGGGTCGGTGCGGGCCAGCAGGATGCCCCATCGCGCCTCGCGGGCCATGGAGGTCCAGACCTTCTGGCCACTGATCTTCCAGCCGCCGTCCACCTTCTCCGCGCGGGTGCTGATCGCGGCCAGGTCGGAGCCCGCGCCGGGCTCACTGAAGAGCTGGCACCACAGGAAGTCCCCGCGCAGCGTCGCCGGGAGGAACCTCTCGTGCTGCTCGGGGCTGCCGTGCGCGATCAGGGTCGGCACCACCCAGGCGCCGATGATCAGGTCCGCGGCGCGCAGCCCGGAGGCACGCATCTCCTCGGCGATCACGAGCTGGGAGACGGCGTCGGCGCTCTTGCCCCAGGGTTTCGGCAGATGCGGCGCCGTGTACCCGTGCTCGGCCAGGTAGGTGAGCCGTTCCGCGCCTTCGAGGGCGAGGGCCGGCTCCAGCTCGGCCCGGATCTCGGCGCGTACGGCCTCGGCCTCGGGCGGCAACTCGATGCCGAGTGTGCGGCGGACGCCGTCCAGCGTGAGCCGGGCGACGCGGCGCCGCCACCACGCGGTGGAGCCGAGGAGGAGCCGCAGGCTCTGGGCCCGGCGCAGGTAGAGGCCGGCGTCGTGCTCCCAGGTGAAGCCGATGCCGCCGAGGGTCTGGATGCAGTCCTTGGCGGTGGAGAAGGCCGCCTCGACGCTGGTCGCGCCGGCCACCGCCGCGGCGAGCACCGCCTCGCGCGCGTCGGTGCCGGGGTCGGCGGCGCGCGCGGCGTCCCACGCGCACACCCTCGCCTGCTCCGCTCTGGTCAGCATCCGAGCGCACCGGTGCTTGACGCCCTGGAACTGGCCGATCGGGCGGCCGAACTGCTGCCGCACTCTCGCGTACTCGGCGGCGGTCGTGGTCGCCCAGTCGGCGAGACCGGACGCCTCGGCGGCGAAGAGCACGGCGGCCAGGTCGAGCACGCCGTACGCGTCGAGACCGGTCAGGACGTCGTCCTCCGCGACGGTGACGTCCTCCGCGCGTACCCGCGACAGCCGCCGGGTCAGGTCGTGGCTGGCGAGGTCGGTCGTCTCGACGGCGGCGCGAGGCAGCACCACCCACGCGGTGCCGTCGCCGGCTCCGTCCGGGAGCGCGACGGGCAGCACGAACACGTCGGCGACATGGCCGCCCAGGACCGGATCCGACTCTCCGGAGACGGAGAGCCGTCCGGCGTCGCCGCGGGTGAGGGTGAGGCCGCCCGGCTTCAGTCCGACGGCGCCGATCGTGGTGCCCTCGGCGAGCCCCGGGAGGTGCTCGCGGTGCCCGGCGCGGTCGAGGACGGCGCTCGCGAGGACCGTGGGCAGGAACGGGCCGGGCGTGATGGCACGGCCGAGTTCCTCGACGACGACGGCGAGTTCCAGGAGGCCGTAGCCCGCGCCGCCCGACTCCTCGGGCAGGTGCAGGCCGAGCAGGCCCTGCTCGGCGATCACCGGCCAGAACTCGGGCAGTTCCTCCTTCTTGGCGTCCACGGCCCTGCGTACCGCCTCGGGCGTCACGTGGCGGGTGGTGAGGGTACGGACCGAGTCCCGCAGGTCGCGGTGCTCCTCGGTGAGTCCGATGGTCATGGTGCTCTCAGATCCGTTCGATGATGGTTGCCGTGGAGTGGGCGCCGCCCGCGCACATGGTGATCAGCGCGGTGGACTTCCCGCTCCGTTCGAGCTCGTACAGCGCCTGGGTGATCAGGCGGGCGCCGGTGGAGCCGACCGCGTGTCCCAGGGCGATGGCGCCGCCGTTCACGTTGACCTTGTCCATGTCGGCCTTGTGCACCTGCGCCCACGAGAGCACCACGGAGGCGAACGCCTCGTTGATCTCGACCAGATCGATGTCGGACAGGGACATCCCGGCCGCGCGGAGTACATGCTCGGTGGCCTGCACCGGGCCGTCCAGGTGGTAGTAGGGGTCGGCCCCGACCATCCCGGACGCGACGATGCGGGCCCGGGGCCGCAGGCCGAGCGCCGCGGCCCTGTCCGCGCTCATCAGGAGCACGGCCGCCGCGCCGTCGCTGATCTGCGACGAGTTCCCGGCGGTGTGCACGCCGTCGGGGATCACGGGGGCGAGTTTGGCCAGTGCCTCCGGGCTGGTCTCGCGCAGCCCCTGGTCGCGCGTGACGGTGGCGGTCTCCCCCGTCGGCCCCTCCGGGCCCATCACGGGGGCCTCGACCGGGATGATCTGGCCGTCGAACCGGCCCTCGGCCCACGCCCGCGCGGCCCGCCGCTGCGACTCCAGGCCGAAGGCGTCCACGTCTGCGCGGGTGATGCCGCGCTTCTTCGCGATCCGCTCGGCGGCGGTGAACTGGTCCGGCATGTCGAGGGACCAGTCGTCGGGGCAGGGGCTGCCGGTCTCGGGTGTGAGCGCCTGGCCGAGGAAGACCCGGCTCATCGACTCGACGCCGCAGCCGATGCCGGCGTCGATCGCGCCGGACGCGATCAGGCCCGCGATCAGGTGCACGGCCTGCTGGGAGGACCCGCAGGCGCAGTCGATCGTCGTGCACGCCGTCGTGTACGGCAGGCCGGCGTACAACCATGCCTGCCGGGTGACGTTGTTCGACTGCTCCCCCGCCTGGGTGACGCACCCGCCGATCACCTGGTGGATCGCCGAGCCGATCGCGTCCGGCTCGACGCCCGCGCGGTCGAGCAGGCCCTTCTGCGCCCGCCCGAGCAACGCGGCGGGGTGGAGCCCGGACAGCACGCCCCGGCGCCTGCCGACCGGCGTGCGCGCGGCCTCGACGATGACGGCCTCAGCCATTGACTTCTCCTTGTGGTTGGTTGGTTTCGCCGGAGAGCACGCGCTTGGCCCACCGGTAGTCCGCCTTGCCGCTGGGCGAGCGCACGACGTGGTCGACGACGACGAGCGAGGCCGGCACCTTGTATCCGGCGATCTGGGTACGGCAGTGCGCGCGCAGTTCCTCGACGTCGGGGGCGGCGACGCCGTCGCGCATCTCGACCACGGCGCCGACCCGCTCGCCGAACCTGGTGTCGGGCACCCCGGCTACCAGCACGTCCATGACGGCGGGGTGGGACTTGAGCGCCTGCTCGACCTCTTCGGGGAACACCTTCTCGCCGCCGGTGTTGATGCAGCCCGAGCCGCGGCCGAGCAGAATCGTGCCACCGTCCTCCTCGACCCTGGCCATGTCGCCGAGCACCGCCCAGCGCACGCCGTCGATGACGGGGAACGTCCTCGCGGTCTTCTCGGGGTCGTTGTAGTACCCGAGGGGGACGTGTCCGGTCCTGGCGATGAGTCCGATGTCGGGCGAGCCCGGCTTGAGCGGCTGGAAACGCTCGTCGATGACGGTGACCCGCGGGTTGGGGGCGAGCCGCATGAGGCCGTCCGGTCCCACCTGGAGGTTCCCGTCGACTCCGGTCTCCGAGGCGCCGAACCCGTCGTTGATGTACAGCCCGGGAATCAGCGCGGTCGCCTCCTCCTGGACCGACCGCGACAGGAGCGCGCCCCCGGAGCCGAGCACCTTCATCGAGCTGAGGTCGTACTCCGTGCCGTGTTCCCTGATGGCGTCGACCAGCGGGCGGGCGATCGCGTCGCCGACCACGGTGACGACGATGGCGTGCTCCTTCTCGATCAGCCGCAGCGTCTCGACCGGGTCGTAGCGGCGCATCAGGATCACCGGCGACCCGCCGAGGAGGCTGGCGAACAGGGTGTAGGAGGCCGCGCCGTGCATGAGGGGGGCGGTGATGAGGTAGTTCAGCGCGAAGCCACCCACGGCCGCCGCGGCCAGCTCCTCCGCGGTCCGGTGCGGCGGGCCGTAGTGGTTGCCGCCTTTCAGGGCCGCGAAGTAGAAGTCCTCGTGCCGCCACACGACGCCCTTGGGCCTCCCGGTGGTGCCGCCGGTGTAGAGCACGTAGTGGTCGTCAGCCGTGCGCTCGGCCACCATGGGCGCGGTCGCGGGCTGCGCGGCCAGCGCCTCGTCGTAGCCGATGACGCCGACCTGGTCCGGCCATGTCACGGGGGTCGCGGCGGAGTCGCTCGCGGGGGACGCGACGACCACCGCGTGCCGCAGCTTCGGGCACCGGTCCGCCAGACCGGCGGCGGCGGGCGTGAACTCCTGCTCGATGACGAGCGCCACCAGATCCGCGTCGTTGTACAGGTAGTGCAACTCGTGGTCGGTGTAGCGGTAGTTGATGTTGATCGGCACTGCCCGGATCTTCAGACAGGCGAGAAGCGCCTCGACGAACTCGACGCCGTTGAGCATGTGCAGGCCCACATGCTGGTGCGGTTCGACTCCGGCCGACTTCAGATGGTGTGCCAGCGCGTTGGCACGCTCGTCGAGCTCGGAGAAGCTCAACCGACGGTCACCGCAGACCAGCGCCAGTCGACCGGGAATCGCGGCGGCCACCGACTCGTACAGAGTCGCCAGGTTCAACGTCATGGCGAGAGACTAGAATCAATTCTTGTTTGCCACAACGGCCTGATCCCACTGAGTGGCCGCGCTCCCTTGCTGCCTGAATGATCTCCCCCACTGAGCGGGACGACCACGTTGGCCAAAACTAGAATACGTACTAGTTTTGGCCCTCGAAGATTGATCGACCGCGTGTGACAGGAGCAAGGACATGAGCCCGAACATCAGCCTGGAGGGCAGGACCGCCGTCGTCACCGGCGCGGGCGCCGGACTCGGGCGCAGCGAGGCGCTGGCGCTCGCCGCGCGCGGCGCCAACGTCGTCGTCAACGACATGGGCCCGGCCGCCGACGAGGTCGTGGCCGAGATCAAGGCGCTCGGCCGGGACGCCGTGGCGGTGACCGGCGACGTGAGCGAGTGGTCCATGGGCGACCGCCTCGTCCAGACCGCGGTGGACACGTTCGGCGGCCTCGACATCCTGGTCAACAACGCGGGCGTGCTGCGCGACAAGATGCTCTTCAACCTGGCCGAGTCCGACTGGGACGACGTCGTACGCGTCCACCTCAAGGGCCACGCGGCGGTGTCCCGCGCGGCCGCCGCGTACTGGCGCGAGAAGAGCAAGGCCGCCGGCGGCCCCGTCTACGGGCGGGTCGTCAACACCTCGTCCGAGGCGTTCCTCTTCGGCTCCGCCGGCCAGCCGAACTACTCGGCCGCCAAGGCGGGCATCGTGGCGCTGACCCTCTCGACCGCCCAGGGCCTGTCCCGGTACGGCGTGCGCGCCAACGCGATCTGCCCGCGCGCCCGCACCGGCATGACGGCGCACGTGTTCGCCGACGGCGAGAACACCGCCGAGGGCCTGGACATCCTGGCTCCCGAGCGGGTGGGCACCTTCGTGAGCTACCTCGCCTCCCCCGCCGCCGACGAGATCAACGGTCAGGTCTTCGTGGTGTACGGCGACATGGTCGCGCTCATGGCGGCGCCCACCGTCGAGCGGAAGTTCACCGCGGCCGACGGCGTCTTCTCGGCCGAGGAGCTCGACGCGCAGCTCACGCCGTACTTCACCGGCCGCAGCCCCTACCAGAACTACGCCGCCTACAGCGTGGCCCAGCTCGACACGACGGGAGTGCAGAACGCCGCGGCGTCCAAGTGACGCCGGTCTCCGGCACGGCAGGGGCCGCCTCCGGTCGGGAGGCGGCCCCTGCCGTCCGCCCGGTCGGCCGGTCGGCGACGATCTCTCATCGATACTTTCGCGCCGGCCGATCACCAAGAACGCCGGTCGATGCCGTACGTCTCCGCCGGGTCAGTAGACGTCCGGTCCGCGGAGGGTGGCCTCGGCTCCGCCGTCGACGTAGATGACCTGCCCGGTCATGTGGGTGTTGACCGGGCTGACGAGCCATGCGAGCGCCTCGGCGATCACCTCGGCCGTGGCGTGCCCGTTCAGGGGCATCGGCACCGCCGCCTCCATGGCCTTGCGCATCGCCTCGTCCTCGAAGAGGGGCGCCGACATCGGCGTGAGCACGACGCCGGGGGCGATCGCGTTGAGCGGGATGCCGGCGCCCGCCCACTGGGGCGTGACCGACTCGCGGCGCAGCCACTTCGCCAGGGCGGACTTCGACGACGGGTAGAGCCGGCGTCCCTCTCCGCGCTCGATGGCCTGCTCCGACAGGGCGACCGCGGTGTCCTCGTCGCCCTCCAGGCACGCGGCCACCACGCCCGGGTCCACGGGCTGGGTGCCGGAGATGGAGCCCACCACGGCCGCGCGCGGCGCGGGAGCGGCGGCGAGGGCCGGGCGCAGCCCTTCCAGCAGGCCGACGACGCCGAAATGGTTGACCCGGACCGTCAGCGTGGTGACTGCGGAGACGCCCGCGCAGGCGACGACCCCGTCCAGCACGCCGCCCGACAGCCGCAGCACCGACTCCACCGCCAGCGCCCGGCCCTCCGGACCGCTGAGGTCGGCGCACACGTCGGCGTCCCTCAGGTCGACGCCGATCACCTCGTCGCCCTGCTCACGCAGCAGCTCGGCGAGCGCCTTGCCGATGCCCGAGGCCGAACCGCTCACGGCGATCTTTCGTGTCACGTGGTCGCTCCTTGTTCTGGTGTCAGGGCGCTCGGGTCAGGTGCCCGAGCCGCCGTCGGCCCGGATCTCCGCGCCGGTGATGTAACCGCCGTCGGGGGAGGCCGCGAACGCGATGACCCCCGCGATCTGCTCGGGAGCGGCGCTGCCGAGCAGTGACCGGATCCGCCCGAAATATCGGGCGTCCAGACCGTCGGGGATGACGTTCCCACTCGTCAGCGGGGTCGCGACGGTTCCGGGCGAGATCGGGACGACCCGGATGCCGCGCCCCACCACCTCGGCGGCCAGGCTGAGCGAGAAGGCCAGTACGGCCCCCTTCGAGGCGGAGTAGGCCGTCATGTACGGGGTCCCCTGGGTGGCGGCGGACGACGCGATGTTCACGATGACGCCGGTCCGGTCGGGCAGATGGCGCAGCGCCTCCCGGCAGAACAGCGCGGTGCCGACCAGGTTCACCGAGAACAACCGGTGCAGGTCCTCGACCGACAGCGTGTCGATCGGCGTCGTCTTGTGTATCCCCGCGACGTTCACCAGGACGTCGATCCCGCCGAGCTCCGCCGCGGCGGCGCGCACGGCCTCGACGACCGCCGGCTCGTCCGTCACGTCGGCGACGTGCGGGACGATCCGGCCCGGCCCGCTCGCCGACCTGACGGTCTCGGCCAGGCCGTCCTCCGTACGGTCGACGGCGAAGACCGCCGCCCCCTCGGAGACGAGCCGGATCGCGGTCGCGCGCCCGATGCCCGACCCCGCGCCGGTGATCAGGACCTTCACGCCGTCGTAACGGTTCACTGCCCCTGCCCCTCCGAGCCCTCCTGGGCGTCCGCGCCCGTGCGCCGCCCGGCCGACCGGCACGCTATCCGTACGGCGGGCGGCGCGGGGAAGGTGATCCCGGTCACCGGGAGGTGGGGGCCGCGGCCGTGGATCATCCGTTCCCGGCGGCCCCCATCGCGGCCAGCAGCCTCCGCATGCGGTCGATCTCGATGCGCTGGTCGGCGTCCACGTGCGTGGCGATCTGGTAAACCTCCGGTTCCTCTCCCCCGCCGTCGGCGAAGAGCCCCTCCACCATCTGGATGGCACCGGTGTGGTGATAGATCATAAACTCGTAGAAGAGCCGGTCGAACGCGGCGCCCTCGGCCTTCTCCAGGTCGGCGAACTGTTCCTCGGTGAGCATCCCCGGCATGAGCCCGCCGTGATCGTGGCCGGTCCCCGTGCTGTTCGGCACCTCCTCGAGGCGTGCCCGCAGCCAGCGCAGCATCAGCGCGATCTCGTCCTCCTGCGAGACCGTGATCCGCTCGGCGAACAGCGGGACGTCCTTGCTCGTGCTGCGGCCGGCGACCAGGCCGGTCATCCGCAGCGCCTGGGCGTGGTGGCGGATCATCCCCTGGACGAACCGGACATCCGCCTTGGTGTACTTCGCGCTGTCGGGTTGTCCCACGTCGTCGACGGAGAGGACCTTGCTGGACGCTCCCGGCGGGCCGGGCTGGACGACGGTCCCTTTCGGGCCTTCGGCGGTGCACCCGCAGAGCGTGGCGGCGATCAGGAAGGGAGGAAGAATATGCCGGAACGGGGTCAACGAGATCATTACGTGCACTCGCTTCCGACTACTGATGATCTATCCGTATTTGGAAGGTGTGACAGGGTATAGCACATTTCCTCCTTCTTTGGTTACAGTCCACCCAACGCCGCGTAGATCTCTCAGCGTCCTGTCAGGGTCCGCTGGGAAATCGCCCGCGCGGGGTTGCCGGGTCACGCCAGCAAGACCGGAAAAGGAGGGGTGCGACCCATGCCGGATGACCGTACCGCGCGCTGGGGACGTGCTGGATTACGCAAACTCGGGGTAATCGTCGCGGGGGCGACGCTGGTGGGCCTGTCGCCCGCCACCGCCATGACGGCCGACGCCGCGACCACCACAACGACCGCCACCACCACGACCACAGCGGCCGCCGACACCGATCCCCGAGCCGGGCTCGGAGCCGGATGGCTGAACGCGCAGCAGGCGTCCAGCGGGCTGGATCTCCTCGCGCACAAGGACAAGCCGGACGGGTTCGTCCAGACGTCCAATCCGGGGAACCTGTCGTACGCCAACTCGGACATGGCGTTCAGCGGCGACTACGCGTTCGTCGGCAACTTCAACGGCTTCAACGTCTACGACGTCTCCACACCCGCGAACCCGGTGCTGACCACCTCCGTGGTGTGTCCGGGCGGGCAGGGCGACATGTCCGTCTACGGCAACCTGCTCTTCATGTCGGTCGAGGAGACCCGCGGCCGGCTGGACTGCGGCACGCAGGGAGCGAGCGGCACGGTCAACCCGGACCGGTTCCGTGGCGTGCGGATCTTCGACGTGAGCGACATCACCAAGCCCGTCCAGGTGGCGGCGGTCCAGACCTGCCGCGGGTCGCACACCCACACGCTCGTGACCGGCAAGGACGACCCGGACAACGTCTACGTCTACGTCTCGGGCACGGCCGGCGTGCGCTCGGGCGCCGAGCTGGCCGGCTGCGCCAACACCGCCGCGACCGACCCGAACACGTCCCTGTGGCGGATCGAGGTCATCCGGGTACCCCTGGCCGCGCCGCAGAACGCGGCGGTCGTGAACGCGCCGCGGCTGTTCGCCGACCGGGAGACCGGAGCGATCGACGGCCTGCAGAACACCCCGCCCACGGCGCAGCACCCGTCCGGCTCGTCCTGGTCGCCGCGCCCGGTCACGAACCACTGCCACGACATCACGGCCTACCCCGCGATCGGCCTGGCCGCGGCGGCGTGCGCCGGCAACGGCATCCTCCTCGACATCTCCGACCCGGCCAACCCGGTCAGGCTCGACGAGGTGTCCGACCCGAACTTCGCCTACTGGCACTCGGCGACGCTGAACAACGACGGCACCAAGGTCGTCTTCACCGACGAGTGGGGCGGCGGCACCGGCGCGCGGTGCCGGCCCACCGACCAGCCGTCGTGGGGCGCGAACGCGATCTACGACATCGTCGACGGCAAGCTGACGTTCCGCAGCTACTACAAGCTCCCGGTCTCGCAGACGAACCAGGAGAACTGCGTGGCGCACAACGGGTCGCTCGTCCCGGTGCCCGGCCGCGACATCATGGTCCAGGCGTGGTACCAGGGCGGCATCTCCGTGTTCGACTTCACCGACTCGGCCGACCCGCGCGAGATCGCGTACTTCGACCGCGGCCCCGTCAGCGCGACCTCGCTGGTCACCGGCGGATTCTGGTCCGGTTACTACTACAACGGCCACATCTACGGCAGCGAGATCGCCCGCGGGTTCGACTCGTTCTCGCTGACGCCCACCCAGTACCTGGACCAGGCCGAGATCGACGCCGCGGCCACGGCCACTCTCGACCGGTTCAACGCGCAGCACCAGCCGAAGCTGATCTGGCCGGCCAGCTTCGAGGTCGTGCGGGCGCGCTACGCGCAGGCGCTGCGCGCGGACACGATGAAGAAGAACACCGCCGACAACGTCAAGAAGTTCGTCGACCGGGCCGAGCGGTTCAAGGACGGGCCGCAGAAGCACGCCGCCGTGGCGCAGCTGAGGGCCGTCGCGAACCAGCTCGACACCTCCGATACCGCGCAGGCCGCGCTCGCCCAGGCGCTGCGCGATCTGGCCGACGCGCTCGACTGATCCCGTTCCGCGTCACCAGCGACAGAGGGGGCGCCCCGGCCGGGGCGTCCCCTCTCCTGTACGTGCCGACGGGCGGCTCAGCCGCCGCCGGCGTTGGAGCGGGGGGCGAGCAGCAGGCGGCAGGCCAGCCGGATGTCGTCCTCCATGTCCGGGATCGAGGCCCGGCCGTTCAGGGTGACCTGCAGCACGCCGTACCAGCACTGCATGAGCAGCCGGATGAGCGTGACGTCCTGCGCGGTGGGATCGTCGATCCCGAGGGCCCGCAACACGATGCCGCGGAACGTGTTGTCGATCCGTCCCGCGTCGGCCACGGCGGCGGCGTTGGCGGCGTTCGCCGACTGGAGCATCGCGGTCGCCAGGGCGGGCCTGCGCAGCAGCTGCCTGCTCGCGCTCACCAACAGCTCGCCGACCACGTCCTCGGGGCTGACGCCGGGCTTCGGGCGGGTGACGTTGTCGTTGAAACGGTCGACCTGCTCCGCCATGACCGCGGTGAACAGGTGGGTCTTCGACGGGAAGTAGCGGTACAGCGTGCCGATCGCGACGCCCGCGGCCTTCGCGACCTCGTGCATCTGGACCCGCTCCAGGCCCTTGTCGGCCGCGAGATGGGCGGCGGCCCGCAGGATGCGAACATGCCGGGCTCGCTGCTCGGGCGAGCTCGGCTCGGCCGGCGGCCTGGCTTCGGCGATTCTCGGCACGCTGTCTTCCCCCTGGTCGGTTCGACAAGAGATTACACACGGGTGCGGGCGGCTACGTGAACCCGTCCATACCGGTGAGTGGGATGGGGCTGCCACCGTCCCGCCGTCCTGCTGTTGCCTGAGGCGGACAGCTGCGAGTGTTCAGCGGAAGGACGGTGGCATGGCCGCCTCGGGACTGTGGGACGACGAGTACGACGTGGTGGTGGCCGGCTCCGGAGCCGGCGCCATGACCGGAGCACTGGTGGCCGCGTCCCGCGGCCTGCGCACCGCCGTCCTGGAGAAGACCTCCCTGCTCGGCGGCACCTCCTCGTACGCCGGCGCCGCCGTCTGGCTGCCGGGCACCCGGATCCAGGAGCGGGCGGGCATCGGGGACTCGACCGAGTCGGCGCGCACCTACCTGCGCGCCCTGCTGGGCGAGGACACGGACGGGCGGCAGGAGGCGTTCCTGACGACCGCGCCCGAGGTAGCCGAGTTCCTCGAGCGCGATCCCGCGATCGAGTTCGAGTGGCGCCCCTTCCCCGACTACTTCGCCGCGCCCGGCCGTATGGACATGGGGCGCTCGTTCGTCCCGCTCGACCTGCCCGCCGAACGGCTCGGCGGGCTCGCCTCCCTGGTGCGTCCCCCGGTGGACCGCGACCGGGCCGGGCAGGGCCACCGCGACGCGCCGCTCTCCCAGGGCCGCGCGCTCATCGGGCGGCTGCTGCTCGCGCTGACCAACACCGGGAACGGCACCGTGCGCACCGGCACCCGCCTGACCGGCCTCGTCGTCGAGGACGGCCGGGTCGTCGGCGTGGAGGCAGAGACCGGGGACGGCCCGGTGCGGATCCGCGCACGGCGCGGCGTCCTGCTGGCGGCGGGCGGCTTCGAGGGCAACGACAAGATGCGCGCCGAGCACGGCGTCCCCGGCGCCGCCGGCTGGTCGATGGCGCCGTCCGGTGCCAACACGGGCGACCCGATCCTGGCCGCGACCGCCGTCGGCGCCGCGACGGACCTGATGGACCAGGCGTGGTGGTGCCCGGGAGTGGAGGACGCGAGCGGCGCAGCCTCGTTCACGCTGGGCTTCGGCGGCGGCCTCGTGGTCGACGCCTCGGGCCGCCGGTTCGCCAACGAGTCGCTCCCGTACGACCGGATGGGCCGGGAGATGGCCGCCGCGCCTGATCGGGTTCCGGCGTACTTCGTCTTCGACTCACGGTCCGGCGGGCGGCTCCCCGCGATCTCGGTGCCGGGCGGCCCCGGCACGGACTGGGTCCAGGCCGGCACCGTGGACGAGCTGGCAGAGAAGCTGGGTCTGCCCGCCGACGCCCTGACCGCCACGGTCGAGCGGTTCAACGGCTTCGCCCGTGCCGGTGTGGACGCGGACTTCCACCGGGGCGAGGACCCGTACGACCTGTTCTTCGCCGACCGGTCCGACGACGGGGACCGGGGGCCGAACCCGTGCCTGGTCCCGGTGGACCGGCCGCCGTACTACGCCGTGCGCCTGGTCCTGAGCGACCTGGGCACCAAGGGCGGGCTGCGCACCGACACCGAGGGCCGTGTGCTCGACGCCGAGAGCCGCCCGATCGAGGGCCTGTACGCCGCGGGGAACACGAGCGCCTCCTTCGCGGGGCGCTTCTACCCCGGCCCCGGAACACCGATCGGTTCGGCGATGGTCTTCGCCTACCGCGCGGTCGGGGACATGACCGAGACCGACAACCCCTGATCGAGGAGCACCCGATGGCACCCCCCTCCTTGTCCCGCCGCCGGCGCGCCGCCGCGCTTGCCCTGGCCACCCTCGCCGCCGTGACTGTGACGGGCGGCGCGCGGACCGCCGCCGAGGCCGACGCGCCGCGCGCGGGCACGGCCGCGGCGGACGGCGTGGCTCCCGGCCTGCGCGGCAAGATCGTCAGCATCCGCCCGCTGACGAACGCGGCGGCCCTGCCCAGCGCGGCGCGCAACTGGTACGTCACCTACGTGTCCGAGGGCGCGACCGGCAAGGCCGTCACGGTCTCCGGCACGGTCGCGCTGCCCAGGACGCCGCCGCCTCCCGGTGGCTGGCCGGTGATCAGCTGGGCGCACGGGACGACCGGCACCGCGGACGTGTGCGCCCCCTCGGCCGACACCCCGACCGGGCCCGCCCACGACTACGTGTCGATCGCCGCGACCACGCTGGACGCCTGGGTCGCCCGTGGCTTCGCCGTCGTGCAGACCGACTATGAGGGCCTCGGCACTCCCGGCGAGCACCCGTACATGAACGGGCGCAGCGCCGCCAACACGGTGCTGGACATGGTGCGCGCGGCGCGCAGGGCGGACAGGCGGATCGGCCGTGACTGGTTCGCGGTCGGCCACAGCCAGGGCGGCCACGCGGCGCTGTTCGCGGCCGTCGCGGAGACGGGGCGCACGGACGTGCGGCTCCGCGGCGCGGTGTCGATCGCTCCCGGCGGGTGGGGGCTCAGCCAGACCGCGCCGTACATCCAGTCCGGCCAGCCGGGCGCCGAGTACGCGGTGGCCTTCCTGCCCACGCTCCTCATCGGCGCGGCCGCCGCCGACCCGTCCGTCAAGCCGGACGAGCTCCTGACGCAGGTGGCGGCGCCCCTGCTCACCGCGGGCAGGACGGGCTGCCAGGCACAGGTCCGCGAGGTCGCCGCGGGAATCCCGGTGGACAAGGTGTTCGTTCCCGGCGCGGACCTCGGGCCGCTGACGCGCTACCTGCGGTCGCAGGAACCCGTCGGTCTCACGCTGCGGGTGCCCACGCTCGTCGCCCAGGGCACCGCGGACGTCCTCGTGTCCAAGGCGACCACCGACCTGATGGTCGCCGACATGTGCGCGAAGGCCGGGAAGGTGACCTACAAGGTCTACGAGGGCGTCGACCACCGTGGGGCCATCGCGCGCTCCTTCGACGACGCGCTGGGGTTCGTCACCTCCATCCGCGCGGGGAAGACCCCGGCGAGCACCTGCTGACGACCATGTGAACCTCCACTCGGGGGATGCCGGACGCGCCATGGCCCGTAACTCTCGGAAGGAGTCAGCATGGACGCGATCGAACCCACAGGAACCGAATCCACCAAGCCCTCATCCCCCGACGACTTATCCACCGGAGGCGTGCCGGATGCGGCACGGCGGGTCATCACCGTCGACACGACGGACCTCGACGCGCTGCGCGGCGCCCTGGCCCGCTGGCTGACCGAACGGCTGGGCGCCGACCGGCCCGTCCATCTCAGCGGGCTGACCCGGCCGGGTCACTCCGGTATGTCCAGCGTCTCCGTCCTGTTCGACGCCGAGTGGGTCGTCGCGGGCGAGGAGAACCGGGCGCGCCTGGTCGCCAGGCTGGCGCCGCAGGCGACGGCGTTCCCGGTCTTCCCCGCCTACGACATCCGCCGGCAGTTCGACGTCATGCGGGCGGTGGCCCGGCACACGGGGACACCGGTTCCCCCGGTGCACTGGTTGGAGGAGTCACCCGACGTTCTCGGCGTGCCGTTCCTCGTGATGAGCCGGATCGACGGCCAGGTTCCCGTCGACAACCCGCCGTACGTCTTCGACGGGTGGCTGCGGGACGCGGACGCGCGGGAACGTCGCGAGGTGCAGGACCTGAGCGTGGGGATCCTGGCCGGGATCCACGGGCTGGAGCGGGTCGCCGAACTCCTCCCCGACCTGGCCGCCGAGGCCGGCGACGATCCGCTGCGCCGCCACGTCGAGCGCGAGCGGGCCTACTACGAATGGACCCGCCGTTCCGACGGCGTGCGCATCCCGGTGATCGAGGACGCGTTCGCCTGGCTGGAGGACCACTGGCCGGCCGACCCCGGTCCCCCCGTGCTGCTGTGGGGCGACGCGCGCGTCGGCAACGTGGTGTACGGCGGGACGCGGCCCGTCGCCGTGCTGGACTGGGAGATGGCGACGCTGGGCCCCCGGGAGATGGATCTCGGATGGTTCGTCTTCCTCCACCGGTTCTTCCAGGACATCGCCGAGATGCTGGAGGCACCGGGGCTGCCGGACTTCTGCCGCCGCTCCGACGTGGTCCGGGAGTACGAGCGGCGCACCGGCCACCGGGTCCGCGATCTCGACTTCTACCTCACGTACGCCGCGCTGCGGCACGCGATCGTCATGTCCCAGGTCAGGCGCCGGGCCATCTGGTTCGGCGAGGAGATCACTCCGGCGACGCCGGACGAGTACGTCCTGCACCACGCCGCGCTTCGGGAACTCGTGTCCGGAACCTACTCCTGGGAGAGATGAATGAGACCCGTGCCCCTCGACGAATACCCCATCCACCAGTCGCCACTGTCGATGGCCCAGGTCGCCGCGACCGACCGCAACTTCTACGACCGGTGCTACTTCAACGCCCACGACCGCTCCGGAGAGGTGTTCCTGGTCACCGGCCTCGGCGTCTACCCGAATCTGGGGGTGACAGACGCCTTCGCGACCGTGCGGCGCGGAGACGAGCAGTGGGCGGTTCGCTTCTCCGACGCCCTCGACGACCGCGGCCTGGACGCGAGGGTGGGCGGCTACCGCGTGGAGGTGGTCGAGCCGTTACGGAAGATCAGGGTGGTCTGCGAGCCCGCCGACCGTTCGGTGTGCTTCGACCTCACCTGGGAAGGCGCGTTCCCCGCGGTCCTGGAGGACCGGCACATCCTGATGGCCGGCCCGAAGGCGATCCTGGACGCCACCCGGTTCGCACAGGTCGGCGGATGGTCGGGCACGCTGAGCGTCGACGGCGAGGACCTCCGGGTCGATCCCGAGGTCTGGGTCGGGAGCCGCGACCGCTCGTGGGGCATCCGCCCCGTCGGCGACGCCGATCCGGCCGGAAGGACCGCCGACGACCCCCTCGCCGGCCACTGGTGGTTGTACGTCCCGCTGCGGTTCGACGACTTCGGCCTGCTCGTCATCGTGCAGGAGTCAGCCGACGGGACCCGTACTCTCAACCACGCCACCAGGGTCTTCGCGGACGGCCGCGTGGAACAGCTCGGCTGGCCCAGGGTGTCCATCACGTACGCCGGCGGTACGCGTCATCCGGAGTCGGCGCGCCTGCACCTCACGACACCCGCCGGAGCTCCCCTGCTGGTCGAGATCGAGACCCTCACGTCGATCGCGCTGAGCGTCGGCGCCGGGTACGGCGGAGACCCCGACTGGACGCACGGCCAATGGAAGGGCCGGGACTGGTCGAGCTCGTCGAAGTACCGGCTCGATGACGCGACGATCCTGGCCCGGCTTCCGTTCGCCACCGTCGACCACGTCGCCCGCGCCACCTGCGAAGGCGCGGTCGGATGGGGCATGTTCGAACACGCGAGCATGGGCCGCCACGATCCCAGCGGGTTCGCGGACTGGTTCGCGACGGCGCCCTAGACCCCGCCTCCGGCTCAGATCATGTTGTCCTCGACGGCGAGGCCGAACTCGGCCTTGCCGTACAGGGCCAGGGCGCGCTCGACGTCGTTCGCCACGTGCACGCTGCCCGCGTGGGCGTCCCGCCAGGCGCGCTCGATCGGGTTGCCGCGCTGGAGCGAGTTCCCGCCGGCGGTCTTGAACAGGATGTCGATCGCCTCAAGCACCCGCTCGGTGGCGCGCACCTGATCCCGGCGGGCCCGCAACCGCAGCTCCATCGGGATCTCCGCGCCGTCCACGGCGTGCTGGTACACCTCCCGCACGTTGCGGTCCATCTGCAGGATCGCGGCGTCTATCTCGGACGCGGCCCGGGCCACCGCCACCTGGGCGAACTGGTCCTCGGCGAACCGGCCGCCGCCGAGGCTGAGCCGTACCCGGTCGCGCATCGCGGTGATGTAGGACGTGTAGCAGCCCGCGACCGCGCCGACCACCGCTCCCGTGATCGCGGAGGTGAAGACGGTCGCGAACGGCATCCGGTACAGCGGGCCGGTGTTCACCTTCTGCCCGGGGCCGCGCAGCTGCGCCTGCTCGTAGTTGCGCATCGTGCGGTACTCGGGCACGAAGGCCCCGTCGACGACGATGTCGTTGCTGGCGGTGCCGCGCAGCCCGATCACGTCCCAGACGTCCTCGATCACGTAGTCCGACCGCGGGACGAGGACGGTCATGAAGTCGACCGGCCGTCCCTCGGCGCCCACGATCAGGCCGCCGATCAGCGCCCACTGCGCGTGCTCGCACCCGGAGGAGAACTTCCACCGCCCGGACAGCTCGTATCCGCCCTCGACGGGGATCAGCCGCCCCACCGGCGCGTACGACGAGGCCACCAGCGTGTCGGGGTCGACGCCCCAGACCTCGTCCTGGGCGGCCTCGGCGAACAGGCCGAGCTGCCACGGGTGCACGCCGAGCACGGAGGCCACCCACCCGGTGGAGCCGCACGCCCCGGAGATCTCGCGCACGACCTCGTAGAACCGCACCGGGTCGCTCTCGGCGCCGCCGTACCTTCGCGGCTGCAGCATGCGGAAGACCCCGGCCTCGACGAGCTCCTGGATGCTCTCCGCCGGAACCCGCCGGTTCTCGTCGGTGGACCGCGCCCGCCCCGCGATGTACGGCAGAAGCGCGCGAACCGACTCCAGGACCTCGTTGCTCATGGCTTGCGTCTCCGTGTCACGCTCGTCGTCGTCATAGGGATGCAGACCATGATGGTGCGCCGGGATGGATGAACACGACCCGGGGCATCCCGCCCACTGGGATTCCGGGTCCGTCCCCGCCCGTCGGCGACCTACCTTTCCCATCGAGAGAACCTGCGTCCCGAAGGGTGGGGTCAACAGTGACCGCAGTCGAATCCGAACACGACGATGTGCGTGCGATCGAGGCCGAGGCCGCGCCTACACGATTCGCCCGAGGATGGCACTGCCTGGGCTTGTCCAGCGGGTTCAAGGACGGCAAGCCGCACACCGTCAATGCCTTCGGCCAGAAGCTGGTGGTCTTCCAGAGCGGTGACGGCAAGCTCAACGTGCTCGACGCGTACTGCCGGCACATGGGCGGGGACCTGTCGCAGGGCACCGTCAAGGGCAACGAGATCGCCTGCCCGTTCCACGACTGGCGCTGGGGCGGCGACGGCAAGTGCAAGAGCATTCCGTACTCCCGCCGCGTCCCGCTGCGCGCCCGTACGGCGGCCTGGACCACGATGGACCAGGACGGCCTGCTGTTCGTCTGGAACGACCCGGAGGGCAACCCGCCGCCGGCGGACGTGACGATCCCCCGCATCGAGGGTGCGACCCGTGACGACTGGACCGACTGGGTCTGGTCGGAGACGATCGTCCACACGAACTGCCGCGAGGTCGTGGACAACATCGTCGACATGGCGCACTTCTTCTACGTGCACTACTCGTTCCCGACGTACTTCAAGAACATCTTCGAGGGGCACACGGCCACCCAGATCATGAAGGGCATGGGCCGTCCGGACGCCCGCCCGCCGGCGAAGGACGGCGAGCCGCAGATGACCGGCAACACCTCCGTCGCGTCGTACCACGGGCCGTCGTTCATGATCGACGACCTGACGTACCACTACACGAACATGGAGATCAAGTCCGTCCTGATCAACGCGCACTACCCGATCGACGCGCACTCGTTCGTGCTGCACTCGGGCATCATCGTGCAGCGCAGCGACGCGCTCGAGGGCGACGCCGCCGACACGATGGCCAGGAAGCTGGGCGACTTCATCCTCAGGGGCTTCGACCAGGACATCCAGATCTGGAAGAACAAGACCAGGATCGACAACCCGCTGCTGTGCGAGGAGGACGGGCCGGTCTACCAGCTCCGCCGCTGGTACGAGCAGTTCTACGTGGACGTCGCCGACGTCACGCCGGAGATGGTGGAGCGCTTCGAGTACGAGCTCGACACCACTCGCCCGGTCGAGGCGTGGCGTAAGGAGGTCGAGGACAACCTCGCCCGCCGGGCCGCCGAGGGCCAGCCCGCATGACGATCCGCCAGGACAACCGCCTGCTGGACGGCGCCCCCATGCTGCCGCTGCGGTGCCACCAGTGCGGCACCCGCGTGCAGGTGCGCAAGTCCAGCTGGCACCAGACGAGCATCCAGTGGGACAAGGAGGCCGTGGACGCCTGCCTGGAGCGGCGTGCGTCCACCCCGGGCGGCGGCCCGAACGGCGACCGGTTCCCCGCCTGCGAGGCGTTGCGGCAGACCATCAGGCAGGCCGTGCTCGACGGCGCCATCCCGGTGCCCGACGACGGTCTGTGAGGACAAGAGAAAGACGATGACCGACAAGAACGTGTACGGCCCGTGGGCCGTGATCGCCGGCGGTTCCGAAGGAGTGGGCGCGTCGTTCGCGCACCAGCTCGCGGACGCCGGGATCAATCTCGTGCTCATCGCCCGCAAGCCGGGCCCGCTTGAGGAGACGGCGGCGCAGGTCCGGGCGAAGGGGGTCGAGGTCCGCACCATCGAGCTCGACCTGCTCACCCCGGACGCGCTCAAGGTGATCCGCTCGGTCACCGACGAGCTGGAGGTCGGCCTGCTGATCTTCAACGCCGGCGCCAACACCTACGGCCACGAGTTCGTGACCGGCGACCTGGACCGGGTCCAGGGCGTCATCGACCTCAACATCACGGCGCAGCTCGCGCTGGCCCACCACTTCGGCGCGCTGATGAAGGAGCGCGGCCACGGCGGGATCATGCTGGTCGGGTCGCTGGCGGGCTACATGGGCCAGCCGCACATCAGCGTCTACTCCGCGGTCAAGGCGTTCAGCCGGGTCTTCGCGGAGGGCCTGTGGCTGGAGCTCGGCGAGCACGGCGTCCACGTGCTCGAACTGGTCCTCGGCGTCACCCGCACCCCCGCCATGGAGCGGGCCGGCCTTCGCATGGACCTGCCGGGGCTCAACGTGGCCGAGCCCGACGACGTGGCCAGGGAGGGCCTCGCGCACCTCGCCGACGGCCCGGTCTGGGTCGCGGGCGGCAACCAGGAGGCCGCCGAGAAGCGGAGCCGGTTCCCGCGCGCCAAGCTCGTCAGGGGCGCGCACGAGGCGACCAAGCGCCTGCTCCCCTCGGAGTAGCCCGCCACGCGAAACCGCTCGCCCATGTCCATGAAGCCGTGAGCTCATGAGGCCGTGAGGTGATGAGGAGGCGGCCGGTCCCCCTGAGGACCCGCCGCCTCCTGGCGTTCCGGGCTGCCGACCCCCACACCTCTTCCTCCCTTCTCCTTGCCTCCCTTGCCCGGCCGAGCGGGCCGTACGGCGAGGGCGGCGGCGACGCAGGCGACGGGCACGACGGGCAGGACGTAGCGGTGGTCGAAGTCGAGCGCGGCGACCGGCCCGACCAGGAGTCCCATCGCCACGGCCCATGGAAGTGCCGCCCGGCCGGGCCGCAGGACCGCCCCGGCCGCACCCAGCAGCAGGATCGCCGCCAGCACGGGACCGCGCAGGTACGCGAGACGCTGGTAGGCGATGAGCACGTCGGCGTGCGGCCCGGCTGAACGCATGGCGCCGATGTCGGACGCGTAGGTCCGGCGGACCTCGGCCACGAGGGGCTGGTCGGGCAGCGACCAGATCCCCCGGGCGAACCCGAACGCCGGGACGGTCCGCGCCGGATGCGCGACGGGCGTCCAGCGGAAAGCGATGGCGGTGTCGGCGAACACATCCCGGAGATAGTCGAGCGGCTGGGCCGCGATGGCGCGCAACGCGAATTCGCGCGCCCGCTCGTTGTGCGCGAACCGGCCGCCGGGCAGCAGGTTGATCGAGGCCCCCGGCGCCCATACGTACTCGGAGGCGGCGTCCACGACGGTGCCGTTCGGGCACAGCGGGGTCAGCTCCGGCGGGGGCTGGACGACCGCGCAGTCCGCGAAGGTCATCGTGCGCGCCCACAGCGCCACCCCGTCGGCGCCGCTCAGCGCGACCTTGCCGTGCGTCGCGCCGTACCAGGCGGCGTAGCCGGCGAGCGGCACCATCCCGGCCAGTGCCAGCACGACCACGGCGCGCCAGGAGACGCGGCGCAGCGCGAGCACGAGCACGACGAGGAGGAGCAGCGGCAGCGCGATCGTCCGGGTGAGCGCGGCGCCCGCGAGCAGCAGCCCGGCCACCAGGGCACACCTCGGGGACGGCCGCTCCCGCCAGGCGAGGACCGCGACGGCGGCGACGACGAGCAGGATGAACAGCGTGTCGGACAACACCGCGTGCTCAAGCCGGAGGAACGACGCGTCGAACAGGACCGGCACGGTGGCGAGGACGGCTCCCCAGACCGGCAGCTTCTTGTGGCGGGCCAGCGCGTAGACGATCAGGCCGGTGGCCAGGCCCATCGCGTGCTGGACCGCGACGACGACCGTGACGCTGTGGAAGGGCAGCAGAGCGCGCAGCAGCAGCGGATAGCCGATCGGGTGGAACGTGGACGACGGCCGCAGATGGACGGCATTGTCCAGGTAGGTGAAGGAGTCGTACCAGTACAGCCGGGCCGGCGGATAGCCGAGCATGGTGACGACCCTGAGCGCGGCGGCGAGCGCGAGTACGACGGCGAAGGTCCGGTGGCGCGAGAGCAGCGCGCCGGTCCGGGTCCGGAGGCGGGCGGCGGTACGGCCGAGCGCGGGCACGCCCAATCCAGCGGGCATACGGAGTCCGGCGGGCACACGGAGTCCGGCGGGCATGGCGAATCCGATCGTCGGAGGGAATCCGCGCATGCCGAAGGGCCGCGCGGCGGATGGCACGGGAACGAGGGCCGTCAGCGGCCTCTCACGAGGGAGTTCAGGACGGCTCGGGCGGGATCAGGCGATGTCGGAAGCCGCCAGGGACATCAATCCGTCAGGGACCTCGGGTATCAGAAGCTCTCGGGGGCATCGGGGGCATCGGGGCCGTCAGAGGGCGTCAGAGCGTCACGGGCTTTCAGAGGACCGTCGGGTCCGTCAGGGCAGAAAGCCTCGATCGGCCGGGGCGAGGGGTTGGGCACCGGATTGGTGACCATGAGCGCCTCACCCGGAGCGGTAAGGGTCCCCGCGTAGACGTACCAGTCGCCGGGCACCGTCTTCGCCTGGTACGCGGTGAACGTGCCCTTCAGTCCACGCGCCCGGAGCATGGGCTCGACCTCGGCGACGGTCTTGTTGATGAAGTCCACGCAGTGGAACGGCTCGCCAGGAGAGTCGATCGAAATCATCAGGCCGTAACGCTCCCCCGCGCGGGCCGGCCTCCCCAGGAAGACGACCACGTCCTTCCGGTAGTTCACCGGGATGCGCAGACCGATCGGGCAGCCGAAGGAGCGGGCGCACTCCCCCGGGGCCTGCATGCGGGTGACACCGCTCCCGGTGCGCGTGCCGTCGAGGACGAGGAGTTGCCCCACGGTGCCCGCCGAGACCGGGATGACCTGCAGCTCGATGCTCAGGCCACGGGCGCGCAGCTCCCGCTGGTACATCGCCGGCTCAGCGAACAGGTCGTTCACCGTGACGACGTATTCGTCGCCCTCGCGCTCGATGTCGAGCGCGGCGGAGGCGGGCGTGACTCCGAGCCCCGCCGTTACCGCCAGCAGGGCCGCGAGCGCGCCGGCGGCCGCCACCAGGCGAGGCCGCCGCTCACCGCTTCGCACGAACCACGAACGCCACCGGCGTGGCCGGGCGGGCGTGGCCGGAGCGGCCGAGGTGATCTCGTCCAGCAGGTCGAGGGCGAGCGGCGTCATCCCGGGACCCGGGTCGGGGGCGATCCGCTCGACGAGGCGGTCGAGCCGGGCGTCGGTCATGCCTTCCTCCCCACGAGCGCGAGAGCGCGCACTCCGTACCTCGCCACGTCGACGCCCGCGCGTGACAGTTCCCGCGCCAGGCGCCTGCGGGCGCGGTGCAACCGGGAGCGGGCGGCACCGGGCGAACAGCCGAGGACGGTCGCGACCTCTTCGGAGGTCAGGCCCTCCCAGCTCGCCAGCGCCAGCACCTCGCGGTCGTCCGCGTCCAGCAGCCGGAAGGCCGCCAGGACCGCGTCGAGATCGTCGTCCGGCGGGCCCGCGCTCTCGGCCCACCGCGCGAGCTGTGCGCCGAGCCGCTCCACCAGGGCGCTCCTGCGTGTCGCGGTCCTGCGGCCGTTGGCGAGCACACGCCTGGCCACGCCGTACAGCCAGAGCCGGGCGGCGTGGCCGTCCGGGACGTCCGCCAGGCGGCGCCAGGCGGTGGCGAAGGTCTCGGCGAGAGCGTCGGCGGCGTCCTCGTGGGACTCCGTGCGCCGCCGGATGTAGGCGAGGAGGTCGGCGTAGTACGCCAGATAGATCTCCTCGAAGCGCTGTCTCGTCTCCGGGCGGCCCACGCTGCTCCTTCCCGCCGGGTGCTCCTCCACCTCGGTACGTGTCCGGATGGCGGCGAGTGTTCCACCTCGATCCTGAGAAAGAGTGATATTCCTCCGTACGGGTCAGATCCCGAGGCGGGCGGCGATGCCGTCGAGGACGCATTCGAGCCCGAGCTCGAACCGCCACTCGCCCTCGTCCTTCCTGACGCCCTGCCGGATGTAGTTCTCGAAGGCGGGGTAGCGGCCGGAGTCCAGCAGCCACATCATCCGCGATGAGTAGAGGGCGCGCAGATCGTCCATCCTCGCCACGCCCTCGCGCCGCATGAGCCGGTCCAGTCCGACGTCATCCCCGACCGTTCCGCTCACGAAGGAGGCGACCGTCGTGACCACCACCATCCGGGTGTCCGCGTCGAGGTCGAGCGACTCCAGCGAGGCCAGCAGCCGGTCGGTACGCGCCACGACATTGGGAGTGAGCGGGCTCGACGAGGCGGTGACCTGGACCAGCCAGGGATGGCGCAGGATGAGTCCCCGCAGCCCCCATGCCGCGCCGCGCAGGGTGGCCCGCCAGTTGGGCGCGGTCTCCGGCATGCCCACCTCGCCGTAGATCGCGTCCACCATGAGCTCGATGACGTCGTCCTTGCCGCGCACGTACCGGTAGAGCCCCATGGTGGCGACGCCGAGCCGCTCGGCCAGCCGGCGCATCGAGACGGCGTCGAGCCCCTCCTCGTCGGCGATGGCGACCGCCGTCGCCGCGATCTGCTCGTGGGTCAGCGTCGTGCGCGGCGGCTTCGCCGGGCGCTCGAGCCGCTGCCAGATGGACGCGTACTCCTCGGCCTCGCCGTTCCCTGCCTGATCCTTCTCGGGCATCCGGCTCTCCTTCCCTCCGTCATCTGTGTACATCGTATCTGGACTTGTACGGCGTACGCAGCTATGCGTACGCTGTCATCGTTTCTGTACGGCGTACGCACCTGAGGCGCCGCGAAGAGAGGAAGGCTGTGCCATGCCCGAGAACCCGTTGAACGTCGCAGTGATCATCGGCAGCGTCCGAGAGGGCAGGATCGCGCCCGTGATCGCGAGCTGGCTCGTGGGTCAGGCCGGGAAGCGCGACGACGTCGCCCTCGACGTCGTCGACCTGGTCGAGACCCGGCTGCCCGGAGAGCTGAAAGGCCACTTCGGGGGTGAGCGGCCGCCGGAGGTGACCGCCCTCCAGCCCCGGCTGGCCGCCGCCGACGCCTTCGTGGTGGTGCTGCCGGAGTACAACCGGGCCTACCCCGGAGCCCTGAAGGTGATGATCGACACCTACCACGCGGAGTGGCAGGCCAAGCCGGTCGGCTTCGTCTGCTACGGCGGCATGTCCAGCGGGCTGCGGGCCGTCGAGCAGCTCCGGCTGGTCTTCGCCGAGCTGCACGCGGTCACCGTACGCGACTCCGTCGCCTTCCAGAGCCCGTGGACGATGTTCGACGCGGAGGGGCACTGGCCGAAGGACTCCGCGGGTTGTGACGCCGCGGCCAAGGTCATGCTCGACCAGCTCACCTGGTACGCCAGGGCGCTGCGCGACGCCCGGACCGCCCGCCCCTACGCGAGCTGAGCGGGCCGACCATGCTGATCCGGCTCCTCCGCACCGACCTGCGCCCCCACCTCGGATCGATCGTCCTGGTCGGAGTGCTGCAGATCGCGCAGGCCGTCGGCGCCCTGGTGCTGCCGACCCTGAACGCGATCCTCATCGACGACGGCGTGTTGAAGGGAGACACCGGCCTCGTCCTGCGCACCGGCGGCGTCATGCTGGCCGGGACCGCGGCGCAGGTCCTGTGCTCCGCCGCCGTCGGCTTCCTCGCCTCGCGGGTCGCCCTGGCCGTCGGCCGCGACCTGCGCGCCGCCGTGTTCACCCGGATCCAGGCGTTCTCCGCCCGCGAGGTGGGGCGGTTCGGCGTCCCATCCCTGATCACCCGGACCGTCAACGACGTCCAGCAGGTGCAGACGCTCGTCTTCATGTCGCTGACCGGGCTGGCCGCCACCCCCATGATGTGCGCGGGCGGCGTGGTGATGGCGCTCCGTCAGGACGCGCGCCTGTCCACCCTGCTCCTGGTCGCGCTTCCCGCGCTGCTCGTCACCCTCGGCGTGCTCCTTCGCCGGACGCGCGTCCCGTCCCAGGGGGTGCAGGAGGGCATCGACACGGTCAACCGGGTGCTGCGCGAGCAGATCACCGGCGTCCGCGTCATCCGCGCCTTCGCCCGCGACCGGCACGAGCGCGCCCGGTTCGCCGAGGCCAACACCCGGCTCATGGACATGTCCGTCCGGGCCTCCCGGCTCATGATGACGCTGTTCCCCGCCGGGATGCTGGTCTCCAACCTGTCCGGGGTCGCCCTCATCTGGGTCGGCGGGCACCTGATCGACGACGGATCGATGCGGGTCGGGACGCTCATCGCCTTCCTGAACTACTTCATGCTGATCTTCGGCTCCGCCCTGCTGGCGACGTTCACGTTCCTGACGGCGCCGCGCGCCCAGGTGAGCGCCGGGCGGATCCAGGAGGTGCTCGCGGTGACGCCCCCGCCCACACAGGCGGCTTCCCCGCCGTCCGTTCCCGCGCTTCCCGGCTCACCTCATCGGGGCCTCCTGGAGTTCCGCGACGTACAGCTCCGTTATCCGGGAGCGGAACTGCCCGTGCTGCGCGGCGTGAGCCTCGTGGCCCGGCCGGGCGAGACCACGGCGATCATCGGCTCCACCGGCGCGGGGAAGACGACGCTGCTGAACCTCGTCCCCCGGCTGCTCGACCCGACCGGCGGTGCCGTACGCGTCGGCGGCCTGGACGTCGCGGAGATGGCGCCGGAGGATCTGGTGCGCGCGGTCGCGCTGGTGCCGCAACGGCCGTACCTCTTCTCCGGGACGATCGCGTCGAACCTGCGGTACGGCGATCCCGAGGCCACCGACGCGGAGCTGTGGCACGCGCTGGAGATCGCCCAGGCCCGCGACTTCGTCGAGGCGCTGCCCGAAGGCCTGGACACGCCCGTCGGCCAGGGAGGCGGCTCGCTCTCCGGCGGGCAGCGCCAACGGCTGACCATCGCCAGGGCCCTGGTCGCGCGGCCCGCCGTCTACCTGTTCGACGATCCCTTCTCCGCGCTCGACCCCGTCACCGAGCGAGCGTTGCGCGACGCGCTCGACCACGAGACGCGGGACGCGACCGTCCTCATGGTCGCCCAGCGGGTGCCGTCCATCAGGTACGCCGACCGGATCGTCGTGCTCGACGAGGGCCGGGTCGCCGGCGAGGGCACCCACCACGAGCTGATGGCGAGCAGCGGCACCTACCGGGAGATCGTGCTCTCCCAGCTCACCGAGGAGGAGGCGGCATGAAGTCCGACGATACGCCCGGCACCGTCCTGCGGCTGCTGCGGGTGGTCCGCCCCGAGCGCCCTCTCGTGATCGCCGCGCTGGCCCTCGGCGTCGGCGGCGTGGCCCTGACCGTGGCCGTGCCGCGGCTGCTCGGCGCCGCGACCGATCTGATCGTCACGGCCGCGGCCGGTGACCGCCGGATCGGCTTCTCCGAGGTCGGCCGGGTCCTGCTGGCCGCGCTGGCCTGCTATCTGGTGGCGTTCGGCTTCGCGCTCGCCCAGCAGCGGCTGACCGTCACCGTCACGCAGCGGCTGGTCTTCCGGCTGCGGGAGCAGGCGCAGGCCAAGCTGGCCCGGCTGCCGCTGGCGTACTTCGACGGGCGGACCCGGGGCGAGATCCTCTCCCGGGCCGCGGGCGACATCGACACCGTCTCCCAGACGTTGCAGCAGGCGCTCAGCGTGCTGGTCAACGCGCTGCTCACGCTCGTCGGCGTGCTGGCCATGATGGTGTGGATCTCGCCGCTGCTCGCGCTGATCTCGCTGGTGACGGTGCCGCTGTCGGCCGTGGCGGCCAGAGCCGTCGGCGCGCGGGCCCGGCGCAGGTTCGCGGAGCAGGCGGCGGCCACGGGACGGCTCAACTCGCACATCGAGGAGATGTACACCGGGCACACCCTGGTCAAGGTCTTCGGCCGGGAGCGGCAGGCGCTCGAGACCTTCACCGAGCACAACGACGCGGCGTTCCGCTCGGGGTTCGCGGCGCAGTTCGTCTCCAGCCTCGCCGGGCCGTCGACGACCATTCTCCTCAACGTCAACTTCGTGCTCGTCGCGGTGATCGGCGGGCTGCGCGTCGCCGCCGGCGCGCTGTCGATCGGCGACGTGCAGGCGTTCATCCAGTACTGCTTCCAGTTCGGCCAGCCGATCAACCAGGCCGCGTCGATGTCCGCCCTGCTGCAGTCGGTGCTGGCCTCGGCGCGGCGGGTCTTCGAGCTGCTGGACGAGGACGAGAACGCCGACGAGGGCGGTGACACGAGCGTTGGCGAGAGCGTCGGCGGGGGCGTCGGCGAGGGCGAGGTCGCCACGCCGTACGCGCACCGGGCGGATACGGCCGGCCGCGTCGCCTTCGAGAACGTCTGCTTCCGGTACGCCCCGGACCGGCCCCTCATCGAGGACCTGTCGCTGGTGGCCGAACCCGGGCGGACCGTGGCCGTCGTCGGGCCGACGGGAGCGGGCAAGACCACGCTGCTCAACCTGCTGATGCGGTTCTACGAGGTCACCGGCGGCCGCATCACCCTGGACGGGGTGGACGTCGCCCGCATGCCGGTGGAGGAGCTGCGCGCCCGGATCGGCATGGTGCTGCAGGAGACCTGGCTGTTCGGCGGGACACTCGCCGCCAACATCGCCTACGGCGCCGGCGACGTGCCGCGCGAGCGGATCGTCGAGGTGGCGCGGGCCACTGGCCTCGACCACGTCGCCCGCACCCTGCCCGACGGCTACGACACCACGATCGACGACGAGGGCGGCGGCCTGAGCGCGGGCGAGCGGCAGCTCGTCACCATCGCGCGGGCGTTCCTGACGGATCCGGCGATCCTGGTCCTGGACGAGGCGACCAGCGCGCTGGACACCCGGACGGAGGTGCTGGTGCAGCGGGCCATGACCTCGCTGCGCGCCGGACGTACCTGCTTCGTCATCGCCCACCGGCTGTCGACGATCCGCCATGCCGACCTGATCCTCGTGATGGACTCCGGGCGGATCGTCGAACAGGGAACCCACGACGAGCTCCTCGCCCGCCAGGGCGCCTACGCGCGGTTGTACGCGGCCCAGTTCGCCGGCGAGCGGGTCGGCCCGGCGGGATCGCCGATGGTTCCCTCCGCGAACGGATGACTCCAGGACCTCGATGGTGAGTGCGCGGATGTCCGCGGCCCTGGCGGCGGTTGCGTCGCGCATCCGCGACATCCCCCTTTAACCATGATGTATGGCGCCTTATCCGGATTTAGCAACCCACCCTCAACGATGATCCGCACCAGTAATTCCGCAATGGAGGATCGCCGTGAAAGGTACTGCCGCAAGTCTTCCCTCAGTCGTCCTGCTGGCACTGGGTGTGTCGTCGCTCGCCCAGGCCGATACCGGTGACGGTCAGCGAGCCCTGGATGCGCTCGGAAGTATGCTCGGCCGGAGTCCGCTTCGCGTCACGCATCGGCCCCGACTCGGTCCAGGTCCGGCCTCGCTTCCTGCACGTGGGCAACGGCGTCTGCGGGCGCCGCGCCTGATGGCCGGCGGCCTGGCCGTACTGCTCGGCGCCGGCCTCATGTCCTCCGCAGGCCCCCTCGGTGTGGCTCAGGCGGCCGCCCGGACCACCTCGGCGTGTGCGGCCACCGACGGACCCACAGGCCCCGGCGGTTCGTCCGGGCCGACCACGATCAGCACGCTGGGGCAGGCGTACGACTGCATCTTCGCCAATTACTACGGCGGGTCTGTGCTCGACGACCGCACCGTGCTCGTGTCGGCCTTCGCGGCCTTCACCCAGGAACTGCAGCGCCGTGGCATCGACCAGGCGACGGCCACCCTTCCCGCGCTCACCGGGGATCGGGCGAGTGACTGGACCGCCTTCAGTGAGACGTACGACAAGGTGGTCGGCGCGCTGCCGGACAACGCCGACCTGCGGCAGGCGCTGGCCGCCGCCGTGATGCAGGGAATGATCTCCAGCCTCCACGACAACCACGTCGGCTGGATCAAGGGGCAGAGAACGAACCCCCTTCCGCCCGGCAAGGCGTTCGGGCTGGGGATCGCCACGCTCTTCACCGGGCGTTCTCCCGCCGAGATCAGCGGGGACAACGTCCAGGAGCCGATGTACGTGAGCGCGGTGGCGCCGGGATCGCCGGCCGCGAAGGCGAAGGTCAGGCCGGGTGACGTCATCGTCGCGATCGACGGCGTCCCCGCTTTCGTCAAGGGCACGTTCAACGCGGGCATCATGGCCCTGCTCCACACGGCCTACCCGCAGGCGGACACCCTGCGGCTGACGCTCCGGCGCCCCGCCACCGGCAGGACCCGGCTGGTCGGGCTGCGGCCGGCCCTCTACCCCATGAGCGCGACCCAGCCGTCCGTCACGCTGGACGGCAACGTCGCCAAGGTCGTGCTGCCGCAGTTCGCCCCCGAACTCGCCGACACGGTGCTGCAAGATCTCACGAACCTGGGCAAGAGCACCAAGCTGCGCGGAGTCGTCTTCGATCTGCGCGGCAACGGCGGCGGCCGGGCGGAGGCGGTGGCCAAGCTGCTCGGAGCCTTCGTGCACGGCAAGGTCTGGAGCTCCGACTGTGACCTGAAGGGGAACTGCACGCCCAACCGTACGGACGACAGCACGCCGCTGCTGAACCTGCCCCTCGTGCTGATCACGGACAGTATGTGCGCCTCGGCCTGCGACGCGTTCAGCGCGGCCGTCAAGGATCTCGAGCTGGGCAAGCTGGTCGGCGGCCGTACGGCGGGCATCGTCGCGGGCCTGCCCGTCGCCTACCAGCTGGACGACGGCAGCTCCCTGCTCCTGATGCCGCGGCACCAGGTCGCGGCCAAGGGCGAGATCATCGACGGGGTCGGCGTCGCGGTGGACTACCAGGCTCCGCTGACGGCGGAGGCGCTGTCCGCTGGGCACGATCCCGGTATGGACAAGGCGCTGGCGCTGCTGAAGTCGTAGCCGGAAGAGCATGAGGGGCCGGGCCGGCGGGTCCGGCCCCTGCGTGCGTGTCGGGGCTTTGCGAAATGTGCTGCTTCTCGCTCGGCTTGGATTGTGATCAATCTGCGGGATTCGCCCGGATAACGCGGCCTGATCCGATAGGCCCTCTCGCGTGACAAGAGTCCAACTGACAGACGAAGAGTGGGAGTTCATCGAGCCTTACCTGCCAATCGGCGGGTTCGGCCCGTACCCCGAGCGGCTGCGACAGCAGTTCGAGGACGTGATCTGGCGGTTCAGGACGGGCGCGCAGTGGCGGGAGATGCCGAGGGAGTTCGGCGCCTGGCCGACCGTCCACAACCGCTTCCGTCAGTGGCGGGACGCCGGCGTCTTCGAAGCCTTGTTGGAGGGCCTGATCGCGGAAGCCGCGAAACGCGGTGAAGTGGACGTGTCCCTCGTCCGCGTGGACTCCACCACCGCCCGGGCTCACCACGACGCCGCCGGGATGCACCTCGGCCAGGACGTCGTCGCCGCGCTGGAGAAGGCCGCCGAACAGGACAAGGCCTACTCGTCCCGTGGCAGGGGATGTCGCGGCAGGACGACAGCCGGATGTTCAGGCTGTCGTCCCATGGGACCCGGGATCCACGGTGAAGGCGGCACGGTCGGGGGTCGGCAGCCATTGGTGTCTCGGATCGAACGGCCGGAATTCGCTCTCGACGAAGCGGGCGAGCAGGGCCAGCACCGGGTGATGGTTATGCCGGTGGCGAAGCAGCGAACACGGGTACATGGGCGCGGGGTCGACTACCGGGATCTGGACAGTGCGCGGATGGCTGGGCAGGCGGCACCACTCGCCCGCGAGCCCGACGCGTTCGCCTGAGCCGATCTCCTCCACGAAGTGCTCCCAGCCGAAGTCGGGGCCGGAGGTGTCGATCCGGATGTCGAAGGCCGCGCCGAAGAGGTCCCAGAAATCGGCCCACTCGCTGCCGGCGGCGTTGCCGGGCATCCACACGGTCATCCCGGACAGCCGGGCCGTCTCGACCTGCGGCAACCCGGCCAGTGGGTGGTCGCGGGCCACCAGCAGGTGTGCCTGCTCCAGGTAGGCCGGCGTGGACACCAGATCGTCCTCCAGCGTCCCGCTGACCCGGGCGAAGGCGGCGTCGACCGACCCGTGGGCGAGTGCGCCGCGCGCGGATCTGAGCCCGTTGGAGGTGATGATGTCGATCTCCACGTCCTCGACGGTCCGATGGAACGCCCGGATCACATCGATGGACGCCAGCCGGGTGTCCAGGACGTCGACGCGCAGCGACCGGCGCCGGCCGTGCAGCATCTCGAGTGCCTGGTCGGCGATGCCGACGAGAGCGCGCGCGTGGTGGAGGAACGCCCCGCCGTCCTTCGTGAGCTCGGCCCCTGTGCGCGTACGCGAGAGCAACCGCACGCCGAGGTCGGACTCCAGCTTCGCTATCCGCTTGGAGACGGCCTGCTGGGTGATGCCCAGCGTGACCGCGGCCTCGCTGAAGTAGCGGTTCTCGGTGACGGCGACGAAGGCCCGGACCGTGGCAAGGTCCAGGTCGGCCGGTTGAACCACCGTTGGTTGTGGTTCGTCGGCGTGTCGGTTGTTGGACAACCACTCCTGCTCTCGGGTCGAATGCTCGGATTCACGGCCGAGCCTACAACCAGGGGGCGTGGTTTCCTGTGGGATCCTTCGTGCATCTCCACGTGCACACCGAGTACAGCATGCTCGACGGGGCGGCCAAGGTCGGCCCGCTGATGGACGAGGTGGCACGGCTGGGCATGCCGGCCGTGGCGATGAGCGACCACGGCAACGTGCACGGGGCGTACGAGTTCTACCAGACGGCACGCAAGGCGGGGATCAAGCCGATCATCGGCATCGAGAGTTACGTCGCTCCCGCCTCGCGGCACCATCGCAAGCCGGTGTACTACAGCGACAACCTCTCGTTGCGCCGGTCCAACGACGACACCGGCGAGGGCGGGGACGTCTCCGGGCGTGGCCTGTACACGCACATGACGATGTGGGCGGTGGACGCCCGGGGCCTGGGCAATCTCTTCCGCCTGCAGTCCCGAGCCTGGCTCGAAGGTCATGTCCAGAAATATCCACGCATGGATGATGAGCTGCTCGCCGAACACGGCCAAGGGATCATCGCGACGACCGGCTGTCCATCCGGGGAGGTGCAGACCCGGCTGCGGCTCGGCCAGTACGCCCAGGCCGTCGAGGCCGCCGCGCGCTATCGCGACATGTTCGGCACGGACAACTACTTCCTGGAGCTGATGGACCACGGCCTCGCGATCGAGCGCCGGGTCCGCGAGGACCTGCTCAGGCTCGGCAGGGAGCTCGGCCTGCCGCCCCTGGCCACCAACGACTCGCACTACGTCACCGAGAGCCAGGCCGAAGCGCACGACGCCCTGCTGTGCGTCGGCACCGGCAAGCGGCTGGCCGACACCGACCGCTTCCGCTTCGGCGGCACCGGCTACTTCATCAAGTCGGCCGAGGAGATGCGCGCCATGTGGGACGGCGAGGTGCCGGGCGCGTGCGACAACACGCTGCTCGTCGCCGAGCGGGTGGGCGACTACGGCGAAGCGTTCGCCCACCGCGACCTGACGCCGCGCTTCCCCGTCCCCGAGGGCGAGAGCGAGTCGAGTTGGCTGCGCAAGGAGACCCTTGAGGGGGCGCGCCGCCGCTACGGCGGCGACCCGCCGCAGGAGGCGCTCGACCGCATCGACTACGAGTTGTCGGTCATCGACACCATGGGCTTTCCCGGGTACTTCCTGGTGGTCGCCGACATCTGCCGGTACGCCCGCGACAACGGCATCGGCCTGGGCCCCGGCCGCGGCTCCGCGACCGGCTCCATGGTGGCCTACTGCACCGGCATCACCCAGCTCGACCCGATCGAGCACCAGCTCATCTTCGAACGCTTCCTCAACCCCGAGCGCATCACCATGCCCGACGTCGACCTCGACTTCGACGACCGGCGGCGTGACGAGATGATCGACTACGTCACCCGCAGGTACGGCGACGACCGGGTCTGCCAGATCGTCACCTTCGGCACCATCAAGGCCAAGGCCGCGGTCAAGGACGCCTGCCGCGTGCTCGGCCTGCCGTACGCCCTGGGCGACCGGATCACCAAGGCGTTCCCGGCGGCCGCCGGCGGCAAGGAGATCCCGCTCGCCGCCATCCACGACGAGCGCCATCCCCGTCACGGCGAGGCGGCCGAGCTGCGCCAGATGTACGGACAGGATCCCGACGTCACGCGGGTGATCGACACCGCGGCCGGCATCGAGGGGCTGACCCGCGGCACCGGCGTCCACGCCGCCGGCGTGATCCTGTCCAGCGAGCCGCTGATCGACGTGATCCCCCTGGTGAAGCCCAAAGCCGACGGGCCGATCATCACCGGCTTCCCGTTCACCCAGGCCGAGGACATGGGCCTGCTGAAGATGGACTTCCTCGGCCTGCGCAACCTCACCGTCATCGGCGACGCCATCGCGGGCGTGCGGGCCAACAAGGGCATCGGCATCGACATCCTCGGCGTGCCGCTCGACGACGCCACGACGTACGAGCTGCTGGCGCGCGGCGACACGCTCGGCGTGTTCCAGCTGGACGGGGGCGGCATGCGAGTGCTGCTGAGGCTGATGCAGCCCACCACGTTCACCGACATCGCCGCGGTGAACGCGCTGTACCGGCCCGGCCCGATGGAGATGAACGCGCACACCAACTACGCGCTGCGCAAGACCGGCAAGCAGCCGGTCGCGCCGATCCACCCCGAACTGGCCGAGGCCCTGGAACCCATCCTCGGCGACACCTTCCACCTGGTGGTCTTCCAGGAGCAGGTGATGGCCATCGCCCAGCGACTCGCCGGATACTCCCTCGGCGCCGCGGACATGCTGCGCCGGGCCATGGGCAAGAAGAAGAAGGAGGTCCTGGACGCCGAATGGGACCGGTTCTCGGCGGGCATGCGCGGCCGCGGCTTCTCCGAGGAGGCCATCAAGGCGGTCTGGGACGTCCTGGTCCCCTTCAGCGGCTACGGCTTCAACAAGTCGCATACCGCCGGGTATGGCCTGGTCTCCTACTGGACCGCCTACCTCAAGGCCAACCACCCGCAGGAGTACCTGGCCGCGCTGCTCACCTCGGTCGGCGACGACAAGGACAAGATGGCCGTTTACCTGGCCGACTGCCGGCGCCTGGGCATCAGGGTGCTGCCTCCCGACGTCAACGCCAGCCGGCTGGACTTCGCCGCCGTCGGGTCCGACATCCGCTTCGGCCTGGGCGCGGTGCGCAACATCGGAGCGGGCGTCGTCGAGGCGATCGTCACCACCCGGGAGGCCCGCGGCGCCTACACCGACTTCAACGACTTCCTATCCAAGATCCCTTCCGTCGTCTGCAGCAAGCGCGTCATCGAGTCACTGGCCAAGGCGGGTGCCTTCGACAGCCTGGGGCACCACAGAAAAGCCCTGATCGCGGTGCACGAACCCGCCGTGGACGCGGTCATCGACGTCAAGCGGAACGAGGCCCACGGCCAGGACTCGCTGTTCGGCGACCCCGGCCGGAGCGACGCCTTCTCCGTCGCGATCCCCGAAGGCGAGTGGGACACGGCCACCCTGCTCGCCTTCGAACGCGAGATGCTCGGCCTGTACGTCTCCAGTCACCCGCTCGACGGCGCCGAACGCGTCCTGTCCGCAAACCGCGACACCACCATCGCCGACCTGCTGGCCTCCGGACGCCAGGACGGCGTGACTCGGGTCAGCGGCATCGTCTCCGGCCTGCAACGTAAGGTCACCAAACAGGGCAGTCCATGGGCGATCGCCACCCTCGAAGACCACGACGCCGCCGTGGAGTGCCTCATCTTCCCCACGACCTACACCCTGTACGGCGAGGCGCTGGCCGAGGACCGCGTGATCTCCGTCCGTGGCCGGATCAACATCCGCGACGAGACGATGAGCGTCTACGGCGAGGAGATCACCCTGCTGAACGTCTCCCAGGCGGAGACCGAACCACCCGTGGTGATCTCGGTCCAGGAGGCCCAGCTGACCCTGCGGGTCGTACAGGAGTTCAAGCACATCCTGACCACCCATCCTGGACGCGCGCCCGTGCACGTACGGGTGCACCGCCCCGGCGCCGCGAGTGTGCTGTGGAACCTCGAGCCGTTCCAGGTGGCCTCGGGGCCGGCGTTCTACGGCGATGTCAAGGCGCTGTTCGGCGCCGGCGCGATCGGCGGCGCATGACCGGCGGGCGCGCCTGCCCGCCTGCCGTACCGGCGAGGTCTCGGCTGTCGTGCGCCTGCCGCGCGAGCGCCGAAGCGGCCGGACGTGTACCTCCCGGGGAACTAGGGAGCGGGGAACACCGGGCCGCCGCCGAAGGCGGTCCGGTGCGAGGCAGGGACCCGGCCGTCCCGCTCGGTCACGCCGTACTCGACGGCCGTCTCCGCCGAGATGAGCGTCTGCCCGCTGCGGGCGCGCACCTTCGGGTCGGCGGCGAGCGCGGCGATCACCCGGCCCTCGAACTCGGGCGTCTCCGCCAGCGCGATCGGGAATCCGGCGATGGTGTCGACCCCCTTCGCCAGCACGCTCTCGGTCTGGACCAGGCCGAGCCAGAGCGACAGGACCGTGACGTCGTGATCGCCCAGTTCCACCGCCATGTCCGCGGTCATCTTGTCGAGCGCCGCCTTGGACACGCCGTACAGCACGGAGTGCAGGTGGCGACGGGTGCCGAAGGACGAGATGTTCACGATCAGGCCGCTGTTCCGCTCGACCATCCGGGCGGTCGCGGCCACGCTCGCGACGAAGTGCGCCCGGAGCCCCACTCCGATGAGGCTGTCCCAGTCGCCGAGCGGGCGTCGCCAGTACGGCTCGGCCGCCTTGTCGTAGTCGGGCCCGGCCCACACGTTGTTGACGAGGAGGTCGACGCGGCCCCGCTCGGCGTCCACCCGGTCGAAGACCGCCGCGATCTGGTCGTCGTCCCGGTGGTCGCAGGCCACGGGGACGCCCGTGCCGCCCCGGGCCGTCACCTCCTCGGCCGACCTCAGCAGACGGGCGTTGCCTTCGAGGGGGCCGCGGCCGGTGAGGTACACCGTCCAGCCCTCCTCGCCCAGCGCGAGTGCGACCCCCTTGCCGACGCCGCGGCTCGCCCCGGTGACGACGGCGACCTTTCCCGTGCCCGTCCCCATGTCAGAACCCCTGCGTGACGACGGCGCCCTCGGGGAGCGGGCGGACGATCGACCACAGCTCGCGCACGTGGCACTTCGACTTCTTCCACCGGCCGTCCTCGACGACGTAGGCGTCGTCGTACTCGACCGCGCCGAGCTTCTCGGTGTTGTCGATCAGGTTGATCTGGCGGAAGCGCAGCGTCCACCGTCCGACGGCCTCCGTGTCGGACAGCAGCGTGATGTCGGGGTGGATGCCGTGGTGCATGTCCAGGATCACGTACCGGCCGTCCACCTTGCGGAGCGCGACCTTCTCGAAGACCGCGACGAGCCCGGCCGCGTCGTCGTAGTCGCCCATCCTCCCGAACCGGATGGACGCGCCCTCCCGGATGAAGGAGTCACGGAACGTCTCGACGTCCTTGGCGTCGCAGGCCCGCCAGTACCGGTACTTGAGCGCCTTGATCGCCGCGATCCGCTCCTGCTCGGCGACGCGCTCTTCGAGAGTCCGCCGGGTTTCCGTCATGGTCGTCACGCCTCTCCCGCGGCGGCGCGCCCGGCCCTGCGGCCGAAGAACGTGCCGTCGCCCAGGGAGGTCCCGCTGATGTAGCCCTCACCGTGAATGCCGGAGCTGGCCCGGCCCGCGGCGTACAACCCCGGGATGGGGAGGCCCGACTGGTCGAGCACGGCGCCGTCCACGGTGGTGTGCAGCCCGCCGAGGGTGAACCCGGCGACGCCCGTGCCGGACCCCGCGCTCTCCCGGTCTCCGGAGGCGAACCCGAAGCGCGGGTCGACCGCGGCGTACGGCGGCCGGAGCGGCCGCAGCCACTTGGCGTCCTTGTGGAAGTAGGGGTCCTCGCCCCGCTCCGCGTGCCGGTTGTACACGCCGACCGTCGACTCGAGCGCGCCGTGCGGCATGCCGAGCGACTCTTCGAGCTCCGCGAGCGTCTCCGCGACGAACTGCGGGCGCACACCCCACAGGTCCCGCTTCGGAATGTCCTCGTAGCCCGCCTCGTCGATGATCGCCCAGTACGGCCCCGGCCGGTGCAGCACGGCGGCGACGCTGAACAGGCCCGGATAGACGTCCTCGTTGATGAACCGCCGGCCGAGCCCGTCGACCAGCATTCCCCGGGTGATCATCGCGGGCAGCACGGTCAGCGCGATCTCCACCTCCGACATGCGCCGGGTGGCCGCGCCGAGCGCCGCCGCCATCCTGATGCCGCTGCCGTCGTCGAGACCGTCGCTGACCTTGCCGTGGCCGATGAGCACGGGGGCGTGCTCCCAGAGCATCTCCTCCGAGTCGACGAAGCCGCCGGTGGTCAGGATGACGCCCTTGCGCGCCCGGTAGGCGACGGTCTCGCCGTAACGGCGGGCGATCACTCCGACGACACGGCCGGTGTCGTCGGTCACCAGGTTGGTGGCCAGGGTGTCGGCGTGGCAGGCGGCCCCGGCCTCCTTCGCGGCCGCGACCAGCTTCTCCATGATCATCCAGCCGCCGAAGCTCTCGGTCGCCGGACGGTGCCCGCGCGGCGCCGGGCGGGCGACGGTGTTGTACGGCCAGGCGTTCTCGCCCAGCCACATCAGCCCGTCCTTCGTCGGCGGCATCCAGCTCGGCGCGTCGTAGAAGCTCTCGTTGAAGGTCAGCCCGCGGTCGCGGAACCACTCGAAGTGCTCGACGCTGCCGTCGCAGTAGAGCCGCAGCTTCTCCTCGTCGGCGTGCGGGCCGAGCGCGGCCCTGAGGTAGGCGAACATGTCGTCCGCGGTGTCCTCGAAGCCGCACGCCTTCTGCACCGCCGTGCCGCCGCCGAGGTAGAGCTCGCCTCCGGACAGCGCGGACGAGCCACCCGGCCCGCCCGCGCGTTCGAGCACGAGCACCTCGGCGCCCGCCGTGGCGGCTTCGAACGCGGCGGACGCGCCGGCGCAGCCGAATCCGACGACGAGCACATCACATTCGTGGTCGAAGCCGGCGACCGAGGCCGCCGGGACCGGCTGGACCTGCCGGACCGGGGACGGGGAGGTCACGACACCACCCGGAGGTCACGCTGCGGAGTCCGCATGTCGATCGACTCGCCTCTCGCTCAGGACCGCGGGATGAAAGCGGCGAGCGGCTCGGAGCCGGACCAGTCGTGCCCCCAGTAGCTGTCGGCGGTGATCTCCTCGGCGGTGTAGTACGTCTCGTCGACGAGCATGCCCTCGGTGCCGTACTCGATGTCCCAGCCTCCGGGAGCGCGCACGTAGAACGACACCATCTTGTCGTTGGTATGCCGCCCCAGCGTCGAGGAGATGGAGAAGCCGAGCCGGCGCACCTTGTCCAGCGCCATCCCGACCGCGTCGAGGGTGTCGACCTCGATCATGAGGTGCACCAGGCCGGGCTCCTCGCCGTGCGGCGCGGGGCAGACGGCGAGGCTGTGGTGGCGCTGGTTGACCCCCATGAAGCGCACCCGCCGTACGGGCCCGCTGCCCTTGCCGCCGCCGACCTTGATGGCGCCGCGCGGCAGGAAGCCGAGCACCTCCGTGTAGAAGGAGACGGTCTCCTGCATGGCGGTGGTGGGCAGCACCACGTGGCCCATGCCCTGCGGGCCGGTGACGAACCGCTGGCCCCTGCCGGTGAGCACCGGGCTGTGGTCGAGCACGGGGCCGAAGAAGACCTCGACCGGCGTCCCGGCCGGGTCCTCGAAGGCGATGACCTGCTCGGCGGACCGCTCGGCGGCCTCCGCCTCCGACAGCACCTTGACGGCGGTGCCCGCGGCCTCGACCGCGCGGCCCACCGTGGCGAGCGCGAACTGGTCGCGCACCTCCCAGCCGACGGCGAGCACCCGGTCGGAGTCGCCGGGAAGCACGATGAGCCGCGCCTGGCGCTCGTCCATCCGCAGGTACAGGCCGTCCGGGTCAGGCCCGGTTCCCTCGGCGAAACCGAGGCCGTCGATCACGAGCTCACGCCAGCGCTTGATGTCACGCGTCTGGACCTTGAGATAGCCCAGCCCTCGGATCTGCGTCACAGTCCTCAATCCAATCTGCCGGTGCCCTGGTCGGGCGTGGAAGCCCTCCGGTCCCTCTCGCCCCCGGACGGGGCGGTCTTCTCTGCCACCAAAGGTGACAGAGCCGCCGCCGTACCGCCTTCGCTCTCCCGCTCAGTGAGAGTCCGCAGGCTCGGCCGGGTGAACGCGGCGGACGACGGGCTCCCGCTGAGCGAGATCCGTACCCCATGACGCCGGGCGGGCGTTCCACCATGCCTGGAGCTCCCCACCGGCAGACCCCACCGGTCCCCTGAACGACCGAACGATTGACGAGGTGCGCGACCCGATGGCGTCAGCGACAGGAACCCCGGCCGCACGCCCGACGGCGCTGGTCACCGGAGCGAGCCGGGGAATCGGCCGCGAGACGGCGCTCGCCCTCGCCCGCGCCGGGTACGACGTCGCGTTCACCGCCCGCACCGTCGAGGAGGGGCAGGGGGTGATCCCTCCGCGTTACAGCGACGACGGTCCGGAGCGGATCGCGGTCCCGGGAAGCCTGCGCACGACGGCCGCGCGGATCGAGGCGCTCGGCGTGCGGGCGCTGCCGATCCGGATGGACCTCCTCGACCGCCACAGCGTACGGGCGGCGGCGGACACGGTGCTCCGCGAGTGGGGGCGCGTCGACGTCCTGGTCAACAACGCGGTGGCGCACATCGCCGGGAACCACGACCGCTTCCTCGACCTCGACGTCGACGTGGCCGCCCGGACCGTCGCGGGGAACTACCTGAACCAGATCGTGCTGCTGCAGGCGGTGCTCCCCGGGATGGTCGAGCGAGGCGGCGGCACGATCGTCAACATGTGCTCGGGTTCGGCCACGACCGACCCGCCCGCACCGCCCGGTGAGGGCGGCTGGGGCGTCGCGTACTCCGCGTCGAAGGCGGCGTTCGGGCGGCTCGCCGGCGCGATCAACGCGGAGTACCTGAAGCACGGCGTACGCGCGTTCAACCTCGACCCGGGCTTCGTGATCACGGAGGCGGGTTCGGCGCGCGGCGGCACCGGCTCGATCGCGGACAAGGGGTTCGACCCCACTCCGGAGGACGCGCCGGGGAGAGCGATCGCCTGGCTGGTCTCCTCACCCGACGCGGACCGGTTCCTCGGCAGGGTGATCTGGACGCCCAAGCTGGTCGCGAGCCTCGGTGACTGACAGAACCACCATCACAGAGCAGGGATGACGATGCGACAGGACAAGGCGGAGGCGTACGGCAGGCTGGCCGGGCGGGTGGCGGTGATCACCGGCGCGGGCGACGGCATCGGCAGGGGCGTCGCGCGGAGGTTCGCCGCCGAGGGCGCGGCGATCGTCGTCGCGGAGATCGACGAGGCGACCGGGGAGAGCACCACCCGGGAGCTGGTGGAGGAGTTCGGCGCCGACGCGCGTTTCGTGCGCACGGACGTCACCGACAGGGAGCAGGTGGAGGCCATGGTGGCCGCCGCCGTGGAGACGTGGGGCCGGATCGACGTCCTGGTCAACAACGCCTGGGGCGGCACCGGCGGCGTCGGCCGGGTCGAGAACAAGACGGACGAGCAGCTGGACCGTGGTTTCGCCATGGGTTACTACGGCCCGTTCTGGGCGATGCGGGCGGCGTTCCCGCACATGAGGGAACAAGGCTGGGGGCGCGTGATCAACATGTGCTCGCTCAACGGGGTCAACGCCCACATGGGCACCCTGGAGTACAACTCCGCCAAGGAGGCGCTGCGCGCGCTGACCCGTACGGCGGCGCGGGAGTGGGCGCCCACGGGCGTCGTCGTCAACGCCGTCTGCCCCGGGGCCAAGAGCGCGGCCTTCCGCCGCAGGATGGCGGCCAACCCTGAGCTGGCGACGGCCGCCGACCGGGGCAACCCGATGGGGCGGATCGGCGACCCCGAGCAGGACATCGCCCCCGTCGTGCTCTTCCTCGCGAGTGAGGACGCCCGCTATCTCACGGGAAACACGCTGTTCGTCGACGGCGGCTCCCACATCAACGGCGTGGTGTGGGTGCCGGACCTCGACGCCTCCTGAGCCCCCGCGGCTCGGTGCGCCGCCATACGAGCGTGGGCGACACGGCGCGGCCGGACCTCGACGAACGCCGCCCCCTCCGCGGGGAGGGGGCGGGCAGGGGACTAGATCATGGAACGCATCGGGCCGTGCGGCGGCTCGATGTCGAGCTGGGTCAGAGAGGACACGTGGAAGACCGAGCCGGGCACGTGGATGGCGTGCGCCAGGCCCATGTGCGCGTCCCGCCAGAAGCGCTGGATCGGGTTGTCCATGCGCATGGCGTTGCCGCCCGAGCGGGCCACGATCTCGTCCACGGCGCGGACCGCGCGCCAGGCCGCCGCGACCTGGGTGCGCCGGCCGACCGCGCGCTCGTCGAAGGTGGCCTCGCGCCCCGAGGCGACGATGTCGTACATCCGGGAGGCGTTGTCGAGCAGCGCGGACCGGGCCGCCGCGATCTCCGCCGCCGCCTCGCCGATCGCGAAGAGCACGTACGGGTCGTCCTTGATCTTGGTGCCGGTGACCTGGACGCGGCTCTTCTGGTACGCCATGTGGTGCGCGAGGGCGCCCTCGCAGATGCCGATCAGCGAGGCCGTGATGCCGAGGGGGAACGCGGCCGAGAACGGCAGGTGGTAGGTCGGGTTGGTCAGCCCCGCCTCCTTGGCCGCGGAGCCGTCCACGACCTTGGTGTACTCCAGGGTGCGGTACGCGGGGACGAACGCGTCCTTGACGATGATGTCCTTGCTGCCGGTGCCGCGCAGCCCGACCACGTCCCAGGAGTCCTCGACGATCTGGTAGTCGGACCGCGGGAGGATCAGGTGCAGTGAGACGGGCGGGTGGGCCATCTTGCCCTCCTCGTCACCGAGGAAACCGCCGAGGAAGATCCAGTCGCAGTGGTCGGTGCCGGAGGAGAACTGCCAGCGGCCGTTGAAGACGTACCCGCCGTCCACCGGCCGGGCGATGCCCATCGGCGCGTACGGCGAGGCGATCCAGGTGTCCTGGTCCTCGCCCCAGATCTCCTCCTGCACCTTCGGGTCGGCGAACGCCATCTCCCACGGGTGCACGCCGACGACGCCGGAGACCCAGCCGGTCGACCCGTCGAAGCTGGCGATCTTCATCACCGTCTCGGCGAAGTCCCGGGGATGGAACTCGAGGCCACCGTACGTCTTCGGCTGGAGCATCCGGATGACGCCCGACTCGCGCAGCACCTTGGCCGCCTGGTCGTCCAGCCGGCCGAGCTTCTCGTTGGACAGACCGAGCGCGCTGAGTTCGTCGGCGCGCTGGACGATCGCCTCGAGTACCTGGTTGGTCATGCCTGTTCCCGCTTCCCCGCGAGTGCGACTGCGATTTCGATGAGCTGGTCTTCCTGGCCGCCGACGAGCTTGCGCCGCCCGGCCTCGATGAGGATCTCGGCGCCCGAAACCCCGTACTTCCTTGCCTGGCGGTCGGCGTGCTTCAGGAAGCTGGAGTAGACCCCGGCGTAGCCCATGGTCAGCGAGAGCCGGTCGAGCAGGCACTCCCCGTCCATGACCGGGCGTACGACGTCCTCGGCGGCGTCGATGATCTTCAGTGTGTCGATGCCGGTGCGGATGCCGAGCTTCTCGGCGACCGCGGCGAACCCCTCGACGGGGGTGTTGCCGGCTCCGGCCCCGAACCTGCGGGTCGAGCCGTCGATCTGGAGCGCGCCCGCGCGTACGGCGAGCACGGAGTTGGCGACACCGAGGCCGAGGTTCTCGTGACCGTGGAAGCCGACCTGGGCGTCCGCCCCGAGCTCGGCCACCAGCGCGGAGATCCGGTCGCTGGTCTGCTCCATGATCAGCGCGCCGGCGGAGTCGACGACGTACACGCACTGGCAGCCGGCGTCGGCCATGATCCGCGCCTGCTTGGCCAGGACCTCGGGCGGCTGGCTGTGCGCCATCATCAGGAAGCCGACGGTCTCCAGGCCGAGATCCCTGGCCAGCCCGAAGTGCTGCACGGAGATGTCCGCCTCGGTGCAGTGCGTGGCGATCCGGCACACGCTCGCGCCGTTGCCCGCGGCCTCGCGGATGTCGTCCTGCACCCCCAGGCCGGGCAGCATGAGGAACGCGATCTTCGCCCGCTTGGCGGTCTTGACCGCCGTCTTGATCAGCTCCTGCTCGGGCGTGTGGCTGAATCCGTAGTTGAACGACGAGCCGCCGAGCCCGTCGCCGTGCGTGACCTCGATGACCGGCACACCGGCGTCGTCGAGGGCGCCGACGATGGACCGGACGTGCTCGACGGTGAACTGGTGCTGCTTGGCGTGCGAGCCGTCACGCAACGACGAGTCGGTGACCCGGATGTCGAGGTCGGCGCTGTAGGGCATGGAAGGGTCTCCTTGTGACGAGGAGGTGACGGGGGACGTGACTAGGACGGCACACGCTCGGAGACGATGCGCTGCGCGAAGCCCTCACCGACCTTGGTGGCGGCGGCGGTCATGATGTCGAGGTTGCCGGAGTACGGCGGGAGGAAGTCCCCCGCGCCCTCGACCTCCAGGAAGACCGCGACCCGGGCCAGCCCGCCGCTCACCGGCGTCGGGTCGTCGAACTGCGGCTCGGCGCGCAGCCGGTAGCCCGGCACGTACGACGCGACGGTCGCGGCCACGTCCGCGATCGAGGCGGCGATGACGTCCCGGTCGGCGTCCTCGGGGATCGCGCAGAAGACGGTGTCCTGCATCAGCATCGGCGGCTCGGCCGGGTTGAGGATGATGATCGCCTTGCCCCGGGCGGCGCCGCCGATCGTCTCGATGCCGCGGCTGGTGGTCTTGGTGAACTCGTCGATGTTGGCCCGCGTGCCGGGACCGGCCGACGGCGAGGCGACGCTGGCGACGATCTCGGCGTAGGCGACCTCGGTGACCCGGGAGACCGCGTACACCATCGGGATCGTGGCCTGGCCGCCGCAGGTGATCAGGCTGACATTGGGCGCGTCCAGGTGGGCGCCGAGGTTGACCGCGGGCACGACGGCCGGGCCGAGCGCGGCCGGGGTCAGGTCGACGGCCTGGATGCCGAGCGCCTCGTACTTCGGCGCGTTCACCTTGTGGACGTACGCGGAGGTGGCCTCGAAGACGATGTCGGGCCGCTCGTCCTGGGCGAGCAGCCAGTCGACCCCGTCCGCGGAGGTGGTCAGGCCGTGCGTGTCCGCCCGCTTCAGGCCAGGGCTGTCGGGGTCCACGCCGATCATCCAGCGCGGCTCGATCAGGTCTGATCGGAGCAGCTTGTACATCAGGTCGGTCCCGATGTTGCCCGAGCCGACGATGGCGGCGGTCGCCTTGGTCACAGTCTCACCCTCATTCGAATCGAGCGGTCACGGAGCCGAGCCCGGCGAACTCGGCGCGGAAGGTGTCGCCGGGGCGCGCGTCCACGGCGCGGGTGCAGGATCCGGGGAGGATCACGTGCCCGGCTTCGAGCTTCACTCCGAAGGAAGCCACCTTCCTGGCCAGCCAGGCCACGGCGGTGGTCGGGTCACCGAGGACGGCGTTGGTGTTCCCGCGCGCGATCTCCGTGCCGCCTGACGTGCCGTCGGACGTGCCGTCGGACGTGCCGCCTGACGTGCCGACGGAGTACAGCACGGCCTCGATGTCGGCCGGGTCCAGGTCTCTGGGGCTCACCCGGGCCGCCCCGAGGAGCACGCCCGCCGAGGACGCGTTGTCGGCGATGGTGTCGGCGAGCCCGATCCTCCAGTCCGTGATCCGGCTGTCGATGAGCTCGATGCTCGGCACGATGTACTCGGTCGCGGCGAGCACGTCCGCCTCGGTGCACCCCTCGCCCGGCAGGCTCGCGCCCAGCACGTAGCCGATCTCGACCTCGATCCGCGGGTAGCAGTACGCGCCGGCCTCGATGGGCGTGTCCTCCGACAACACCATGGTGTCGAGCAGGTGCCCGTAGTCGGGCTCGTCGACGCCCATCATCCGCTGCATCACGAGGGAGGACAGGCCCACCTTGTGCCCGTACACCCGAGCCCCGCCGGCGAGCTGCCTGCGGATGTTGATCAGCTGGATCTCGTACGCGTCGACGACGTCGATGTCCGGGAGGGACTCGGTCAGCGGAGCGATCGGCTCCCGGTCCCGCTGTGCCGCCCACAGCCGGTCGGCCGCGGACACGCGTTGTGCCGCCTCCAACATCCACATCCTCCTGGGTCGTCGGCCCGTGCTCGGGTCGGCAGGGCTCCTGAGTCAAAGGTTCCAGTCACGGATCGCCGGTGGCGCCGCGTCTCCCGCTCAGTGGGAACCCGGCGAAAATCCGGCGTGAATCCGATGGAAACGGCCGTGGAGGGACCGGAGAGCGGGCAGCTCAGGCGTCGTAGGTGACCCTGAGCCGTTCGCTGACCGGGATCGCCTGGCAGGCCAGGATCAGGCCGTCGGCGAGGTCCTGCTTGTCAAGGACCGTGTTGTGCTCCATGGTGACCTCACCCGAAAGGAGGACGCAGGCGCACGCGCTGCACGAACCCTCACGGCAGGAGAACGGCGCGTCCATGCCGGCGTCGAGCAGCACGTCGAGCAGGCGGTTGCCTCGCGGCCAGGACACGGTCCGCGTCTCGCCGTCCAGCTCGACCTCGACCTCGCTGACCGGCCCGTCGGCCTCGATGACGACGCCGGACTCGGCGAACGGGTCGCCCGCGAGCGAGGAGAAGCGCTCGACATGCACCCGCCGGTCGGGCACGCCGAGGCCGGCGAGCACGGACACCGTGAGGTTCATGAACGCCTCGGGACCGCACACGAACGCCTGCCGCCCGCTGTACGGCCGGGCCAGCGCGGCGAGTCCGGAGGCGGTGGGCAGGCCCTGCACGGACTCCAGCCAGTGGACCACTGTCAGGCGGTCGCCGTACTCCGTCGCCAGCGCGACCAGTTCGTCCCGGAAGATGACCGAGTCTTCGTCCCGGTTGGCGTAGATCAGCGTGACCGCGCCGGTCCCGCCGTACAGGCAGGATTTGAGTATCGACATGACCGGCGTGACGCCGCTGCCCCCCGCGAACAGGAGGAAGTCCTCGTCGAGTGAGTCCGGGGTGAAGGTGCCCGACGGCCGCAGCACCTCCAGGATGTCCCCTTCGGTGACGTTGTCGCAGATCCAGTTCGACGCGTAGCCGTCCCTGACCCGCTTGACGGTCACCTTGAGCTTCTCGTCGCGGACCGGCGAGCTGCACAGGGAGTAGCAGCGCGCCGCCCCTCCCTCGCGCGTGGTCGGCACCCGGATGGTGAGGAACTGGCCGGGACGGTAACCGAACCGGTCCCGGCCGCCCTCAGTGGGTTCGAGCACGAGCGAGTGCGCGTCCGCGGTCTCGCGGATGACCTCGACGACGCGCACTTCGAGCGATCCCGGCTGGGTCATGCCGTGACTCCCGCCGCGTGCCGGGCGGCGATGTATCCGAAGACGATCGAGGGACCGATGGTGGCGCCCGGACCCGCGTACTCGTTGCCCATCACCGACGCGGACGTGTTGCCCGTGGCGTAGAGGCCCTCGATCACCGAACCGTCCTCGCGCCGCACCCGGCCGTACTCGTCGCAGACCAGCCCGCCCTTGGTTCCGAGGTCCCCGGCCTCGATCCGGAACGCGTAGTACGGCGCCCGGTCGATCACGTCGATGTTCGGGTTCTTGAGCGTGGGGTCGCCGTAGTAGCGGTCGTACGCGCTGTCGCCCCGGCCGAATTCCTCGTCCTTGCCGTTCCTGGCGAAGCCGTTGAACCGCTCGACGGTCTCGGCCAGCGCCTCCGGCGGGACGCCGATCTTCCCGGCCAGCTCCGCGAGCGTGTCGGCGCGGAACGCCAGGCCCTGGTCGTAGAACTCCTTCGGGATCGGCATCCCGGGGAGGATCTGCGCGAACGGGTAGCGGGCCCGCGCCTTGGCGTCCATCACGAACCACACCGGGACGTGCCCGCCCGCGAGCTGGTCGTGCACGAAGTTCACGTACGGCGACGACTCGTTGGTGAAGCGCCTGCCCTCCGCCGACACGATGATCGACGGCGGGATGCAGCGCTCGGAGACGAGCGGGATCGTCGCCCCGGCCGGGTGCCGTACGGCGGGCATCCACCAGGCGTCGTCCATGAAGTCGAGGGCGGCGCCGAGCCGCTCCCCCGCCACGATGCCGTCGCCGGTGTTCTCCCGTGCGCCCATGCTGAAGTCGGCCCGGCCGCCCTCGGGCAGGTACTTCGCGCGCAGCTCGGGGTTGTGGTCGAAGCCGCCGGTGGCCAGCAGCACGCCCTTCCTGGCGCGCAGCCGCACGGTGCGGGGCTCCGTGCCCTTCTCGCCCCGGCGCTCGGCGACGATGCCGGTGACCCTGCCGGTGACCCTGCCGTCGTCCGGGCCGCCGTCGCCGACGACCAGCTCGGTCATGGAGGTCCGCAGCCACAGCGGGATACCGGCGTCCTTGAGCGCCATCCGCAGCCGGGCGACGAGCGCCCGCCCGCCGGTCGCCATGTGGCGGCGGCGGATCACGTTGGAGGAGACCCGCCAGGCGGCCACGACCGAGGCCCACCGCCCGCGCCAGGTGCGCTTGACCATGGCCAGGTCGTGGTAGTCCTTGCTGGTGATCCAGAGGCCGAGCGGCCCCTTCATGCTGTTGGGGCGCTGGAACTTCTCGTCCTCGCCGAGCTTGCGGGTGTCGAACGGGATCGCCTCGATCGACCGGCCGAGCGGGCGGCCGCCCTCCAGTTCGGGGTGGTAGTCGGCGTACCCCTTGGTCCAGAAGAAGCGCATCCACTGGCTCTTGCCGAGCAGCGCCATCGCGGCCGGGCCGTTGTCCACGTACGCGTCGAGCCGCGCCGCGGGCACCCGGCCCTCGGTGAGCAGGTCGAGGTACCGCCGGATCGACGCGCGGCTGTCGTCGTGGCCCCTGGCCCGCAGGGTCGGGTTGTTGGGGATCCAGATGCCGCCGCCGGAGATGCCGGTGCTGCCGCCGAACATCCTGCCCTTCTCGACCACCAGGACGGAGAGCCCGCAGTCGACGGCGGCCAGCGCGGCCGTCATGCCGCCACCGCCGCTGCCGACGACGATGAGGTCGTACTCGTCGTCCCATCCGGCGGTCATGCGTTGTCCTTCCGGGTGAGGAAGGCGAGGACGGCGCTCTCCCACGCCTCCTTCTGCTCGATCATCACCCAGTGCCCGCAGTTGGGGAACACGTGCACCTCGATGTCGGGGACGGTGCGCATCGGCACGAGCGCCATGTCGAGCGGGCTGACCCGGTCGTCGCGGCCCCACGTCAGCAGGGTCCTCGCCCTGACCTTGTGCAACATCGCCCAGTACGGCGGGGCGTCCGAGGCGGCCGCGGCCCTCGCGCGCGCCGCCATGGCGGCCTTGCCGTACATCCTCCTGGCGCTGGCGAGCGTGTCCGGGTCGGTGGCCTGCGCCCAGCGCTCCTCGATCAGCTCCTCGGTGACCAGGGCGGGGTCGTAGACCATGGAGTTCAGCCACTGGACGAGCGCCTCGCGGGTGGGGTTCTCGGTGAACTCCATCAGCAGGTTGATGCCCTCGCCCGGTCCGGGGCTGAAGATGTTCCTGCCGATCCCGCCGATGGTGACCAGCCGGCGGACGCGGTCAGGATGGCCGATCGCGAACTGGGTGCCGATGATGCCGCCCATGGAGTTGCCGATCACGTCGACCTGGTGGAGGCCGAGCCCGTCGAGGAAGCGGACCACCGCGGAGTTCGCGGCGATCATCGGGTGCTCGTCGGTCGGGTCGCTCACACCGAAGCCGGGGAACTCGAGGACGAGGCAGCGGAAGTGCTCGGCGAACACGGCGAGGTTGCCGCGGAAGTTGCGCCAGCCGGTGACGCCGGGGCCGGAGCCGTGCAGCAGCAGCAGCGGCGGGCCGTCTCCGGCCTCGTGATATCGCAGGACTCCCTGGTCTGTCGCGAGCTCGCGCAGCGTCGACTCGTAGGTCAGCTCCGTGGTCATCATCCGCTCCGGTCATAGGAATGTCAGCTTGCTGGGACGGTAGCCAGCGGCGGCCCGTCCCGACCCCGGCCATCCCGATGAGCGAGACGTCGGACCCCCGGTACGGCCACCCGGGGAGGCACCGTCCATGGCCGTTGTGACCTTCCACTCATCGGGATGGTCTTCTGCATGGCATGCGGTGCGGCTTACGTTCGTTTCCTGAGCCACCGCAAACCGCCGTGACACACGAGGGGAACCCATGACAACCGAGACCCCGCTCTCGACGGAACCCGTCGACGTCGCCCCACCCACACCGCTGGAGCTGCGGCGCGCCATGGGGGCGTTCGCCAGCGGTGTCACCGTGGTCACCGGAATCGACGACGGCGAGGCGGTGGGGTTCGCCTGCCAGTCGTTCGCGTCGGTGTCGCTGGAGCCGCCGCTGGTGCTGTTCTGCGCCGACCACAACGGCCGCGCCTGGCCGAGGATCCGGAACGCCGGGCGCTTCTGCGTGAACGTCCTCAGCGAGGAGCAGGTCGACGTCTGCCGCCGATTCGGTTCCAGCAAGGGCAGCAAGTTCGAGGGGCTCGAATGGGATCGCTCCCGATGGGGTGCTCCGGCCCTGCGGGACGTGCTGCTCCGCGTGCACGCCGAGGTGCACGACGTGCACGTCGCCGGCGACCACGACGTGGTGATCGGCCGGGTGCTGGAGGTCGAGACGGTCACCGAGCAGCGGCCGATGATCTTCTACCGGGGACGGTTCGGCATCGACGAGGACGAGCCGCAGGCGCAGATCGGGCCGAACCTGTGGGGGTGGGGCGACCACTGGGGGTAGCCCCGGTCCGGGGTCACCCCTGAGTCCGGGGTCACCCCTGAGGGTGGTCACATCCAGTCGCCGTTCTGGCCGGTCTCCAGGAGCCGGTTCATCGTCGCCGACGACCACGTCTGGTCCGGCACCGCCATCATGAGGCGGGCCCGGCGCGGGGTCGCCAGGTCGGGGAACAGGGACAGCGATGCCTGCCGCGCGGCGTCGATCACCAACGGCGCGACCTTCTCCAGCGGCGTGCGGGTGTCGCCCACCAGGGAGATGCTGGCCACCGGACCCTCATAGCCGCGGATCGCCCCCGCGACGCAGGCGATGTTCGGGAAGCACTCGCCCCGCTCGAACGCCAGCCCGTGCCGCTGCCGGATGCGGTGCAGCTCCTGGTGCAGGGTGCCCATCTCTCCGATGGTGCGGTTCGTCATCCGGCTGATGAAGCCGCTGATCCGGGACTCGACCTGCTCCGGTTCGAGCCAGGCCAGGATGGCCTTGCCGAGCGCGGTGCAGTGCGCGGGGGCCCGGCCGCCGACCCGCGAGGGAACCGAGGTCGCGAACCGGCCGCCGACCTTGTCGAGGTAGAACACCTGCGCGCCGTCGAGGACCGCGAGGTGGACGACCATCCCGGTCTTGATCTGGAGCTCGTGCAGCAGCGGCGCGGCCGCCTCGCGGATCTCGCCGTGGCTCCCGTCCCTGCCGCCGAGTCCCAGCGCGCGCTGTCCGAGGCGGTAGCCGAACGAGGTGTGCTCCAGCCAGTTGAGACGGACGAGCTGGTCGAGGATGCGGTGCGCGGTCGAGCGCGGGAGGTGCGTGCAGCGCGCGACGTCCTCCAGGGTCAGCCGGGTCGAGCGGCCGGCGAAGGCATCCATGATCAGAGTCATCCGCTCGACCATGGACGGGGGCAGCTCCCGGCGTGCCGGCGCCGCGATCTCCGGTGAAGGACTGAGAGCGGTCATTGAGTCCTCCTGGCCAAAACTGAAATGAATTCTTGTTAACGCGAATGTAGCAACGAGACGCGCCGCGCGGAAGGGCGAGATGCTATCCCGGATGTCGTCGGATGACCGGTCCTCCGAGGTCCCGGGGGATGCGGCCCCGATTCGGCCGGGTTTCCGCTGCGCGGTCGAGGTTCCGGCCTGCTTCCGCCCGTCGCCGGTGACGTGCCCGGCATGCTTCCGATCCGGGCGGGCCGATCCGCGTGCCACGCGGGTCGAGGTCGCGGCGAGTTCCTGACAATCGTTTCAGTGCGGTTCCGCTGACCGGGACCGCGTCTGCCGCCCGGCGCGCCCTCCCGTTAGGAAGGAACCGTTCCAGGAGCGAAAGGTGTTGCCGTATGCGGATCGGGATCGTCACGCCGGTGGTGGTGCAGCTGCCGGGCGTGCACTCCGAGTGGGAGCGCTCAGCCGGGATCGAGGAGATCGGGCTGATCGCCGAGGCCGCGGACCGGCTCGGCTACCACCATCTGACCTGCAGCGAGCACGTGGCCATCCCGGCCCCCGTCGCCGAGGAGCGCGGCGGCACGTACTGGGACCCGCTGGCCACGTTCGGCTACCTCGCGGCGCGTACCCGCCGGATCCGGCTCGCCACGCAGGTGCTGGTGCTCGGCTACCACCACCCGCTCGCCGTCGCCAAGCGGTACGGCACGCTCGACCGGATCAGCGGAGGACGGCTCACGCTGGGCCTCGGCGTGGGCAGCCTCAAGGAGGAGTTCGATCTGCTCGGCGCCTCGTTCGAGGGGCGCGGCCCGCGCGCGGACGAGGCCATCGCCGCCCTCCGCGCGGCCCTCTCCCAGCGGGAGCCGGAGTTCCACGGCGAGTTCTACGACTTCTCCGGCTTCGTGGTCGAGCCGCACGCACGGCAGGAACGGGTGCCGATGTGGATCGGCGGCCGGACCGCGCGATCCCTGCGCCGCGCGGTGACGTACGGCGACGGCTGGGTGCCGTTCGGCCTCCCCCTCGACCGGCTCTCGGAGATGGTCCGCGAGGCCGACCTCCCGGCCGGGTTCGAAGTCGTCCTCGCCACCGGCCGCGCGCTCGACCCGATCGGCGCTCCGGACATCGCGGCACGCGCCCTCGAACGCGTACGCGACGCGGGCGCGACGGTGGCCGGGGTCACCATCGCCGCCGCCTCGGCCGAGAACTATGTCGAGCAACTCCAGGCGCTGCGCGACCTGGGCATCGGCATGGGCATCGGCTTCGGAACCCAGGACGGGAGCGCGGAATGAGCGATACCGAGCAGCGGCTGGCCAGGCTCGAACAGCGCCTGGGCGCGATCGAGGACGAGCTGGCGATCACCCGGCTGATCCTCTCGTACGGCCCGCTCGTGGACAGCGGCAGCGCGGACGCCGTCGCGGGGTTGTGGGAGGCGGACGGCGTCTACGACGTCGACGAACTGCTGATGAACGGGCGCGACGAGATCACGGCCATGGTCCTGTCAAAGGCGCACCAGCGCTGGATCTCGGGCGGTTGCGCCCACTTCGTCGGGGCGCCGCACGTCACGGTGAACGGCGACGACGCGGTCGCGGTCGGCTACACCCTCATGATCGTCAGGGACGCCGCGTCCGGCGCGTTCACGCTGCGCCGCGCCACGGCCAACCACTGGCGGCTGCGCCGGGGAGCGGACGGATGGCGGGTCACCACCCGGACCAACCGCGTGCTCGACGGCCGTCCCGAGTCGCCGGAGCTGCTCGCGAGCACGTTCGCCGACTCGCACACCGGCGAGCGCGGGAGCACCGTGTGACGTCCCCCGGCCCTCCTTCCGTCCCCGCCGACGAGGGGAACATCCGCGACCGCACCGACCGGGACCAGATCGTCGAACGGCTGGCCGAACTCGCCTCCGCGCTCGACCGGCGCGACTGGGACCGCGTCGGCGCGGCCTTCACCGAGACGGCCACCGGCTATCGCCGCACCGGACGGGCGGAGATCGTGCGGACCGTCCGGAGCCACCTGGGCGGATGCGGGCCGTCCCAGCACCTGCTCGGCAACCACCGCGTCGCCGTCGACGGCGACGCGGCCAGGTCCCTGACGTACGCGCGGGTCTACCACCAAGGGGCGGGCCCGTGGGAGGGCCGCTCATACGAATGCTTCGGCGAGTACGAGGACCACTGGGCACGCACCCCGGACGGCTGGCGGATCACCTCACGCGTCTTCACGATCACGATCTCGATCGGCGACTTCGGCGTCCTACGACACGCGTGACCGTGTCCGGGGGCGGGGTGTGCCGCCGGTAGTGTGAAGCGGTGCGCACTCGGCGGGAGACCGGCAGGAGCGCGGTCGCGGCTGTGCTGCCCAAGCTCGTTCTGCTCGCGTCCGTGCTGCTCGGCGTCGGCCTGAGTTACGCGACCGCCCACTTCTGCGGAATGCCCATGTCCGGGGCGTCTCTTTCGCACTCCTCCATGCACGGTGTGCCCGCGGCGTCCTCCGCGGACATCACTGCGGCGCACGGGATCCCCGCGGCATCCTCCTCAGCGGCGTTCTCCTCAATGGAGGGCATGACCGCACGCGGCACCTCGACGATGCCGCCCACCACGTCGTTCACCACGTCGTCGATTGCCTCGTCCATTGCCTCGTCCGGCCTGTCGGTCACAACTCGGCCGAACGTGGCGGCGGTCCACGAGGGGGCGAGCGGCGCCAATCCGTTCGTGCAGTGCCTGACGGCGGTCGCCGCCGTGCTGGTCACCGTGGCGCTGGGCCTGATCGTCCTGGGCCGCCCGTCCGGAGACGCCGCCGACGTCCGGGAGCGCCCGGCCCGGTTGCCCGCCGTACGCGGATCGCCGTCGCCGTTCGCGCTGTCGCTCCAGCGGGTCACGGTCCTGCGCGTATAGAGGCTCCCACCGGGCCCGGCGAACACGCGGCCGTCCTCGGGACGCCCCGCCACCTCGCCCGGGTCCTTCCGGATCCTCATTCAGCTGCGAACCGTGAGCGGAATTTCCCATGCCATCGATCGATCGACGGCTCTTCCTGCGCGCCGGCCTGGCCGCCGCGGCGGGCGGAGCCCTTGCTTCCGCGTGCTCCCGTGAGAGCACCGATTTCGTCCGGCCCACCGGGGACGAGGTGCGCGCCGCCGAGGCGGCCCGGCACCCCGGCCGGGTACGCGAGTTCCACCTGCTGGCCCACGAGGGCCACGCCGACCTGGGCGGCCCCGCCGTACGCACCTGGATGTACGGCGACCGCCTCCCGGGCGAGCCGATCCGGGTCAGGGCCGGTGAGGTCGTCCGGGCCCGCCTGACCAACCGGCTGCCCCAGGACACGACCGTGCACTGGCACGGCCTCGCCCTGCGCAACGACGCCGACGGCGTGCCGGGCGTCACCCAGCCGCCCATCCCCGCGGGCGGCGAGCTGGTCTACGAGTTCACCGCCTCCCATCCCGGGACATACTGGTTCCATCCGCACCACGGCCCCCAGCTCGACCGGGGGCTGTACGCGCCTCTCATCGTGGAGGATCCGGCCGAGCCGCTGAGCTACGACGAGGAATGGGTCGTCGTTCTGGACGACTGGCTGGACGGCGTCACCGGAACGCCCGACGAGGTGCTCGCCGAACTCACCTCCATGGCGGCCATGGGCCACGCCGCGAGCACCCCGAGCGGCGGGCACGGCGGGCACGGCGGGCACGGCGCATCCGGCGCGACGTCCGACGGCGGCGCGGGCGGTGGACACGGGGGCCACGGTGACATGGCGATGCCCACCCCCACCCCCTCGGCCTCCGCGAAGTGGCCGCACATGATGATGAACGCGGAGAGCGACCTCCTGGGCGGCGACGCCGGGGACGTCTACTACCCGCACTTCCTGGTCAACGGAAAGATCCCGGCGTCACCGGAGACCCGTACGGCCAAGCCGGGCACCCGGCTGCGGATCCGGTTGATCAACGCGGGCGGCGACACGGCGTTCCGGGTCGCGCTGGGCGGTCACGCCATGACCGTGACCCACACCGACGGCTACGCCGTCGCACCGGTGGAGACCGACGCCCTGCTGATCGGGATGGGTGAGCGGTACGACGTGCTGGTCACCCTCAAGGACGGGGTGTTCCCCCTGGTCGCGCTGGCGGAGGGCAAGCGCGCCCTCGGTCGTGCTCTGGTCCGCACCGCCGCGAGCGCCCGCGCGCCCCGGGCCGATGTCCGACCGGCCGAACTGGACGGCCGTCTCGTCGGCTACGACGCGCTCGTCCCGGCGGACGCCGTACGGCTGGCCGGGAAGACACCGGACCGCACGATCACGCTGACGCTCACCGGCAGCATGGCGAAGTACGACTGGGCGATCAACGGGAAGAAGTTCGATCCGAAGGTCGTCGAACCGGTCCGGCCGGGCGAGCGGGTGCGGCTCTCCTTCGTCAACCGGAGCCTGATGTGGCATCCGATGCACCTGCACGGCCACACCTTCGCCCTGGGGAGGAGCGGCGCGCGCAAGGACACGGCGATCGTGCTGCCCGGCGCGACGGTGAACGCCGACTTCGAGGCGGACAACCCCGGCCTCTGGATGATCCACTGCCACAACGTCTACCACGCCGAGGCCGGGATGATGACCCTGCTCGGTTACCAGGCCTGAAGGGAGCCTTGAGATGATCAAGAAGTTCGGCCTGGCCGCCGGGGCACTGCTACTGGCGGCGGTGCTGACCGCCTGCGGCGCGGACGGGTCGTCCCCGCAGGACGCGCCACAGAGCGCGAAGCAGAGCACGCAGCAGAGCACGTCGCGGGCCGCCGACCCGGGCGTCGGGCACGTGCACGGGCTGGGCGTCGATCCGGCCACCGGCACGGTGTACGTCGCGGGACACTACGGCCTGTTCACCGTCGAAGGGGGCACGCTGCGCCGCGTCGGCGACCGCGACGCCGACCACATGGGCTTCACCGTCGCCGGCCCCGGGACGTTCTACGCCAGCGGCCACCCGTCCGCCGCGGACATCGCGGACGGGCAGCCCCCGCACCTGGGCCTGATCCGCTCGTCGGACGCCGGAGCCACGTGGCAGCAGGTGGCACTCGCTGGGAAGGCCGACTTCCACGCGCTCCAGGTCGCGGGCACGAGGGTGTACGGCTACGACGCGCAGACCGGCCAGGTCTGGCGCGGCGAGGGCGCGACGCTCACCCCGGAGGCCCGGCTCGACCTGCTCGACCTGGGCGCGGGCGCCGGAAGGCCCGGCACCGTCTACGCCACCACACCCGACGGGGTGAAGATCAGCACGGACTCGGGCCGGACCTTCCGGCTCCTGAAGGGCGCGCCGCTGCTGTCATTCCTCGACGTGACGGACAAGGACGGCCTGATCGGTGTGGCGCCCGACGGCCAGGTGCGGTCCAGCACGGACGGCGGCGCCACCTGGAAGGCCGGAGGCCGCCTGCCCATGCAGGCCGTCGCCTTCACCGCCGTCTCGGCGGAGCACCTCCTCGCCGCCTCGATGGACGGCACCCTGTACGAGTCGACGGACGGAGGCGCGAGCTTCGCCACCATCCACCAGCCCTGAGCGCGTACGGCTCGCTCATGAGTCGGGCGATCCCCTCCGGCACCGAGCCGGAGGGGCGTCGGGCCGATGAGCCGGACGGCCGGGGAGAGGCGTCAGCCGCATCTCCGCGCGCCGCCTGACCGTCGTCTCTCCGGACGGCGGCGCCGTGCGGGCGGTGTCGTCAGACCACGTCGCGGGCGTTGTAGCCCACGCCGTCGATGTTCCATGCCACGATTCGACGCGGGTGGATACGGATGGTCTCCGCGTCGAACATCGCCATCAGAGGGGGATCCAACGTCACGATCCGCGCCTCCCCGCGAACCTCGACGCCTCGGCCGCGCTGGCCGAACACATTGGGCTCCTCGGCCGCGTCGTCGATGACGAACGAGACGTGCGGGTTTCCTTGGACGTTACGGAACTTCCTACTCGCGGAGAACGCCGGACCTCCTATGTCGACGGTCCCGGTACCAGGGTTGACGCGGAAGGTCACGGGATTGACCTGCGGTGCGCCCTCGGACCCGATGGTCGCCAGGCGTCCCAATGGATGCTCGACGAGATACCGCAGCTCGGCCTCGGTGAAGATCATGAATTCCCTCTGCTACCTCAACCATTCTTGAGGTCAATCCCGTTCGGCACGCTCATGACCCTGCGCGCACGGCCCCTGCGCGCCCCGGACGCCGCCGCCCTCGACGACACGGGCCGACCGGCGACGCACGTGATCCACGGAGAAGCGGCCCGTCGACGACGTTCCTTCCGGGCACGAATCGGGGCAAGATGAAGCATGGTCAGGCTCGGCACCGCCACGTCCTCGGACGTCCCGCGGATATGGGGGCGTGAGCTGCGCTCACTTCGCGACGCCACGGGCGCCCCGATCGCCTTCGGCGGCCCGGTCACGGACGGCCGGCTGCGCCTCCAGCACTTCGACGGCACCCGTACCGGCCTCCTGTCCGGGCTCGCGGTGTCTTCGGGCGCCGGGGTCGGAGGCCGTGCCTGGGGCGAGGGCCGTGTGGTCGGCGTGGACGACTACCGCACGGCCGGCGAGATCTCCCACGACTACGACGTCCCCGTCCTGGCCGAAGGGATTCGAGCCACCGTCGCGGCGCCGGTGCTCGTCGGCAGGACGGTCCGAGGCGTGATCTACTCCGCCGTTCGCGAGAGTCCGGGACTGGGCGACCGCCTCAAGACCGCGACCACGGCGGCGGCCCGCACGCTGGCACGGCAGCTGGCCATGGAGGATGAGATCGACCGGCGCGTGGCCGCCCACGTCGAGTCGGTCGGCAGGCTGCACGCGAGCACGGTCGAAAGGCTGCGCACGGTCCACTCCGGCCTGCACGCGTTGCTGCGGAACACGTCCGACGACACGCTCCGCCGGCGGATCGCCGAGCTGCTGGCGGAGGTGTCCGGAACCGCCGGCGAGACGTCCGGTGACGTGCCCGCGCTCAGCGCTCGCGAGCTGGCCGTGCTGTCGATGGTGGCGACGGGACGGACCTACCCGAGCGTGGCGGCGGAACTCGGCATCTCGCCCATGACCGTCAAGAGCTACATGCGCGACATCCTCGTCCGGCTCGACGCGCACAGCCGGCACGAGGCCGTCGTCGCCGCCCGTCGCCACGGCCTCATCCCGTGACCCCCCATCGGGGGGTGTCGCGGCGGGACGATCAGGGTCACCATGTGCGGCGGACGACCAAGGAGGCCGCGATGTCGATCGACCCCACATCCGCACTGCGCGCCGCGCGAGACGAGCTGCTCGACCTGCGCACCTCGTACGGCGACGCCGTCGCGAGGTTCTCGTGGCCCGACGTGGGCGACACCTTCAACTGGGCGCACGACTGGTTCGAGACGTGGGCGCGGGACAACGAGCGCACCGGCCTGGTGATCGTCGAGGAGGACGGGAGCCGCGCCGCGTACTCGTTCGCCGAGCTGTGCCGCAGGTCCGACCAGGTGGCCCGTCATCTCGCGGCCGGTGGAGTCGGCCGCGGCGACAGCGTCGTGATCATGCTCGGCAACCAGGTCGAGCTGTGGGAGACGATGCTCGCCGTCATGAAGCTGGGCGCGGTCATCATGCCGACGGCCACGGCGGCCGGTCCCGCGGAGCTCGCCGACCGGCTCGACCGCGGGAACGCGAAGGCGGTCGTCTGCAATGTGGCGGACACGGCGAAATTCGAGGCCGTTCCCGGCGGCTACCTGAAGGTCGTCGTGGGAGGAACGGCCGACGGCTGGCGCGAGTTCGCGGCGGCGTACGAGCTCGACGCCACCCCGCTTCCACACCCGGGCAACGCGAGCACGGACCGGTTGCTGCTCTACTTCACCTCGGGCACGACCAGCAGGCCCAAGCTCGTCGAGCACACCCACGTGTCCTATCCGGTGGGCCACCTGTCGACGATGTACTGGCTGGGCCTGCGGCCCGGAGACGTCCACCTCAACATCTCCTCGCCCGGCTGGGCGAAGCACGCATGGTCGAACTTCTTCGCGCCGTGGCTCGCCGAAGCGACCGTCTTCGTCTACAACTACGCGCGTTTCGACCCGGTGGCGCTGCTGGCGCGGCTGCGGTCCGAGAACGTGACCACGTTCTGCGCCCCTCCCACGGTGTGGCGCATGCTCATCAACGCCGACCTGTCCGAGTCGCCCGGAGCGCTTCGCGAGGCCGTCGGCGCGGGCGAGCCGTTGAATCCCGAGGTCATCAGCCAGGTCGAGAAGAACTGGGGGCTGACCATCCGGGATGGTTTCGGGCAGACCGAGACCTCCGCGCTGGTCGGCAACTCACCCGGCCAGCACGTCAAGCCGGGATCCATGGGCCGCCCGCTGCCCGGCGTCCCGGTCGTTCTCGTGGACGCGACGACCGGTGCACGGCTCTCCGGCGAGGGCGAGGGAGAGATCTGCCTGGACCTGTCCCGGTCCCCGTTGAGCCTCATGACCGGATACCAGGGGGACGAGACGCGCAACGCCGAGGCGATGGCGGACGGCTACTACCACACCGGGGACGTCGCGAGCCGGGACGCCGACGGCTACATCACCTTCATCGGGCGCACCGACGACGTCTTCAAGGCCTCCGACTACAAGGTCAGTCCGTTCGAGCTGGAGAGCGTCCTCATCGAGCATCCCGCCGTCGCGGAGGCCGCCGTCGTTCCCGCTCCGGACTCCGTCCGGCTGGCCGTTCCGAAGGCGTACGTGCTGCTGGCGCCGGGCCACGAGCCCGGCGAGGAGACGGCGCGGTCGATCCTCGCCTACGCCCGGGAGCATCTGCCCCCCTACCTCCGGGTCCGCCGGCTGGAGTTCTACGACCTGCCGAAGACGATCTCCGGCAAGATCCGCCGGGTCGAACTGCGGGCCCGCGAGGAGCGGCACGCGGACGCGCGACTGACCGGCGAGTGGCGCGACGACCAGTTCGACCTGTCCTGAACCGCCGGGGTACGCCTGATCCGCGCCGCCCAGCGGGGATCAGGCGGCCGGCCGGGTTCGAGGTGCGCCCCAAGATCGGGACGGCGCTCCCCGACTTTCGGCACGGACGGTCCCTACCTTCGTGTGGCCGGTCGGTCGGTCAGGGGCACACCGGCCGTTCGAAGAAGGTCTCCAGGACGACGATCGCCTGGGTGCTCGCCACTCCCTCAATGCCGTAGATCCGCCGCAACACGTCCTGGAGCTGCTCGGTGGTCGCCGTACGCACCTTGACGAGCACCGACGCCTCGCCCGCGATCACGTGCGCTTCCATGATCTCCGGGATCCCCGCGAAGGCACCCCCGGACTCCCCCATCCACGCGTCGGCGCCGACCATCACATATGCCAGCACCGGCCGGTCCAGCGCCACGGGATCCACCTCGACCGTGGTCGCCCCGATGACCCCGCGCTCGCGCAGCTTGCGCACCCGCTCGTGCACCGCCCCGGCCGACAGCCCGACCGCCCGCCCCAGCGTCGCGTAGGACTGCGCGGCGTCGCGCTGCAGTTCGGTCACGAGCGCGCGATCGACCTCGTCCAACTGAACTCCGTTTGGCATAATGCGAATATTACCGAAGGAGATTCAGTCATGGAGCGATTCCGGGCCGAGTTCGAGGTTCTCGACGAGCGTTTCGGCTACGACGGCGGCGACGACTACGTGGAGGTGCTCCACAGCGGCAGCCGCAAGACCGAAGGGCCCGCGTACTTCCCCGCCGGACGGTATCTGGTGTGGAGCGACATCCCCAACGACCGGCTGCTGCGCTGGGACGAGACCACCGGCGCCGTCGGCGTCTTCCGCACCCCGTCGGGCAACGCCAACGGCAACACCGTCGACCTCGAGGGCCGGCTGATCACCTGCGAGCAGGGCGCCAGGCGGGTCACCAGGACCGAGCACGACGGCACCGTCACCGTCCTCGCCGACCGCTACCAGGGCAAGCGCCTCAACAGCCCCAACGACGTGGTGGTCCGCTCGGACGGCACGATCTGGTTCACCGACCCGCGCTACGGCATCACCGGCTACTACGAGGGCAGCCCGGCCGAGAGCGAGATCGGCGGCGACCACGTCTACCGCCTCGACCCCGTCTCCGGCGAACTGTCGATCGTGGCCGACGACTTCGTCCGGCCGAACGGCCTGGCCTTCTCGCCGGACGAGTCGCTGCTGTACGTCGTGGACACCCGCAAGCGGCACCTGAGGGTGTTCGAGGTGACCGCGGAAGGGACTCTGGCGGGCGGCAAGGTCTTCGCCGAGGCCTGGTTCGACGGGATCCGCCTCGACTGCTACGGCCGGGTGTGGGCGGCGGCCATGGAAGGCCTCCACTGCTACGCCCCCGACGGCACCCTGATCGCCCGCCTCCGCCTCCCCGAGTCGGCCTCGAACCTCACCTTCGGCGGCCCCAAGCGCAACAACCTGTTCATCACGGGCTCGGGCGGCGACCTGTACTCGATCCGGGTGACCTTCGCCGGGGCCAGGTGAACCATGTGCTCCCCGCCCCCTCTCCTTCCAGGACGGGAGCCGGGGCGGCGACCGCGGGGGACTGTGGCGCCGGGGCGGGGGACGGTGACGGGCGCGTGACGACCGAACCCGGACATGCGAATCGCCGGGCCCCGCTCTGGCGCGGCCGTGCATCACGTCGCGGTATGCAGGTGCAGCTTTGTGGTGCCGTCGCGTCCGACCTTCGCGCACCACCCGAGTCCGGTGGCCCCGCACCCTCAAATGGCGCATTCCGTCAAACCTGGAATTGCGTCGCTGACCCCGATTCGTTTATGCGGCTGATATGTCGCCGGCAAGCTCGGCTGGTCCACGGCGATGATCGACAGCTCCCACATCCGGGCGCTCAAGTGCGGCCCAAAACTGGTCCGAGCCCGGTCGACCGAGGCCGAGCGGGCTCCAAGCACCATGTGATCGCCGACGGAAACGGCATCCCCTAGGACTTCTTACTCTCCGTGTCCACGCTGTCTTCGTCACGTGATCGGGTACGCGAGGCCATCGATCGACAGTTGCGGTAACCCGCAAGTTCCTAGGGCAGAACTGAGGCAGAACTGGGACCTAACCCCTGATGATCTGTCGGTCAGGGGAGGCGTGGCGCGACAACTGTCCTGCGACCACGCCACCCAACCTGACGTGCGAAGTTCTTACCGGACGGGCAGGCCGGTGACGGAGCGGCCGATGATGAGGCGCTGGATCTCGGACGTACCTTCGAAGATCGTGTAGATCTTGGCATCGCGGTGGAAGCGCTCCACGGGGTGCTCGCGGGTGTATCCGGCGCCGCCGAGGATCTGGATGGCCTGCTCGGTCACCCACACCGCGGCCTCGCTGGCGACCAGCTTGCTCATCGACCCTTCGGCCTGATCCATCGGGCGCCCGTGCCGGGCCATCCACGCGGCGCGCCAGGTCATCAGCCGCGCGACGTCCACGCGGGTGGCCATGTCGGCGAGCAGGAACGCGACCGCCTGATTCTCACCGATCTTGCGGCCGAACTGCTCGCGCTCGCGGGCGTAGTCCCTGGCGTACTCGTACGCGGCGCGAGCGGTGCCCACCGCCATGGCGGCCACCAGCGGCCGGGTGGACTCGAAGGTCCGCATGGCGCCCTGCTCGCCGCCACGCGCGCCGGAGCGCACGCGGGCGAGGCGGGCGTCGAGCTTCTCCTTGCCGCCGAGCAGGCACGAACCGGGAACACGGACGTTGTCCAGGACGACCTCGGCGGTGTGCGAGGCGCGGATGCCGTGCTTGCGGAACTTCTGCCCCTGCGAGAGCCCCGGGGTGCCCGGCGGGATGATGAAGGACGCCTGCCCGCGGGTCCCCAGCTCGGGATCGACGGAGGCGACGACGATGTGCACGTTGGCGATGCCGCCGTTGGTCGCCCAGGTCTTCACGCCGTTGAGGACCCAGTCGCCGTTGTCGTACACGGCGCGGGTCCTGATCGAGCCCACGTCGCTCCCGGCGTCCGGCTCGGAGGCGCAGAACGCGCCGACCTTGACGTCGTCGGGGGTCCCGAACATCTGGGGCAGCCACTCCCCCATCTGCTCCGGCGTGCCGCCGGTGGACAGGGCGGCCGCGGCGAGGCCGGTGCCGACGATGGACAGGCCGATGCCGGCGTCTCCCCAGAAGAGCTCCTCGAACGCCACGTGCAGCCCGAGCCCGGACTCCTCGAACCACTGCTGGGCGAAGAAGTCCAGGGAGTACAGCCCGATCTTGGCGGCCTCCTGGATGACCGACCAGGGGGTCTCCTCGCGCTCGTCCCACTCCGCTCCGGCCGGGCGCACGACGTCACGAGCGAACTCGCGCACCCAGTCGCGTACCTCGCGGATGTCGTCGTTCAGTTCGGGGCAGAACCCCGTCGCGCCGTCGCTCATCGCACTTCTCCACAGGGGTCGAGATATGGGGGCCGGGCCGTGAGATCACCAACCGTAGCACCGGCCGGCGAGCAAACTTACCGGCGAGTAGCATTCCCGGCAACCGGCCCGGAACCCCGTTTCTCCCCTGCTGGACGAACGCACCGCGCCCCGCCTCAAGAAGATCGACCGGACCGGCTCATCCGCGCCCTTCGCCGACCGCGGCCCGGAGCGACACCCGTCCAGCGACGCGGCGACGCGGCGACGCGGTCAGGATTGGGCGAACAAGCGGTCGTAGACGTCCGAGTGCCGGCGGCCGGCCATGAAGTTCAGGAACCGGCGGACGAACTCGGCACGGGTCAGTCGCTCGTCTCCGCCGCCCGGGTCGCGATTGAACGCCGTGCGGAAGAGGACCCGGTACTCCCGCGCGTCGATGACCTGGTCGTCATCCGCATCGGTGACGTCGAACAGGACGTCGGCGACCCTGATGAGGGCGGAGCTGGTCATGGCGGCGGTCGCCGCGGCGTACTCGTGGCCGGTGATGCGTCCGTCGCCGTCGGTGTCCAGCTCCTTCTGCAGCTCTCGCCACCAGTCGGCGAAGGCGGCGAACAGGCGGTCCTCGTCCTCGGTCGCCAGGTCGAGACGGGTGGCGATCTCCCGGGCCATCGCGGCGAGGTCGGGCCAGTCGAGGTGGCCGTTTCCGGTCTGGTCCAGGACCTCGGAGAAGAACCGTGAGGCGGACCGTAGCGTCGAGTCGCCGGTGGCGGCCGTACTCGGGGTGGGCGTGAGGAGGCGGAGGAGCGCCCCCGCCTTCGCCGCGCCGCGGCGCAGCTCTGTCAGCGCGTCGCTGCCCGGTCGAGGAGAGTACGTCGGGTCCAGCATGTCCATGACCGTGTCCAGCCGTGTCCACGCCTGCGGCAGCAGCTGCGTCGCGAGCCTTGCGGACAGGTACGTGGTGTGAATCAACGTGCGTGTGCCCGGCAACTCGGGCAGCCCCAGCCGTGCGCGAAGCGGCTCGGGCAGCGACGCCACGGTGATCGCGGTGGCCACGGGGCCGGCGACCGCCCTGCCCGCCGCCCACAAGGCCGGGCGGTCGCGAAGCAGAGGTGGAGCGGGTACCTGCGCGAACAGGCGGTCGAGGATGACGTGGACCGCTTCGGTGTTCTCCAGCCGCTCCTCGATCATGAATTCGTAATAGCGCCAGAACTCCCGCAGCGTGGGCGGAAGCTCCCCTCCGCCGGGGTCCATCAGGGCGAGGAACGCCAGGAACTCGGAGTACAGCCGGTCCGAGGCGGGGCCGTCGAGGGACTCGCCGCTCAGCCGGCACATCGTGACCGTGGACTCGAACAGCGTCGCCACCACCCAGGCGCGCGCCTCGGGATCTGCCGCATTGAACGGGCGGCCCTCGGCGTCGGTGCCGGTGATGCGCGCGTGCAGGCGGTTGAGCCGGGCCGCCTCCCGCTGCCGCACCCGCTCGTCGGGGTCGAACATCCGCTGTGCGCTGAGCACGGTGTTGCGCAGCCGCCGCCAGGGGTGCGCGACGAAGGTCGAGTTGGTCATCAGCGCCGCGCCGATCTGGGGGTGCGCGGCCTCCAGGACGATGGCTCGGGACGCCACCAGCCCCCAGCGCGTCTGGTGGGCCAGCGGGTGGAGCATCGATCCCGGCCCGAGTGGGTCGTCGGGGTCCGCGGGCATGCTGCCGTCATCGGTCCCGGCGGGTACGGCGTAGCTCATCGAAGTCCCTTTCCTGTCGCGGTCGGCACCTGTACGCCGCCGAACCGGCGGTCCCGCCGTCGGTAGACGTCCAGGCATTCCCAGAAGTGCTCGGAGCGGAAGTCCGGCCACAGCACGCGGGGAAAGACCCATTCGGCGTAGGCCACCTGCCAGAGCATGAAGTTCGAGATCCGCTGTTCCCCGGAGGTACGGATGACCAGGTCCACCTCCGGCATGTCGGGATGGGGCAGATAGCGGGCGAAGCTCTCCTCGGTGACCTGCTCGGGCCGCACCCCGTCGCGGATCAGCGACCGGGCGGCCTCGACGATGTCGCGGCGTCCGCCGTGGTCGAACGCCACGGTCAACGTCATCCGCCGGTTGTCGCGGGTCAGCGCCATCAGGTCGGCGATGTCCCGGGCCAGCGCCGGCGGGATCCGGGGGTCGGTGACCCCCAGGAAGCGGCATCGGATCCCGCGCGTGTGCAGTGCCAGGGCGTGTTTCCGGATGGCGCGCCGCACCAGCCGCAACAGGACGTCGACCTCGGCGGCCGGCCGCCGCCAGTTCTCGGTGGAGAAGGCGTACAGGCTCAACCACTCGACGCCGGCCGTGTGGGCCGCCTCGATGACATCGATCACGGCGGCCTCGGCCGCCTGATGCCCCGCGGTGCGGGGCAGCGACCGCTGTGCGGCCCACCGGCCGTTTCCGTCCATGACGCATGCCACATGATGAGGCAGGCCTCTCACACCGCCCACCGTGAGGAGGAGAACATCGCCGCTCCCGTCGTTGGCCGAACCTCAAAAGTGCGCATTGGGCAACCATGTCGCACCTCACGCAATGACCCGCCGCGCCAACTTTTACCCTGTAATCAGGCGACTACACTTTGGAATCATCACTGTCGGCCGCGGCCGGATACACGCGAGGAGCCCGGCTCAACCCGCGTGTCCGTCAACCGACGTCCGGCACGCCGAGTCGATCACAGCGCGTCAGGCCCCCTACCGGGACACCTACGATGAGCCGGCGTAGTGCGGGATGGTCACCATCGGCGGGCGCTCCGCGACGGCGACGTCACGCACCACGGGGTCGTGTCCGGACACGCCGCGCCTGAACTGGGTGAGCGCGGGAGACGGGGAGTGCAGAGAGACGATGTGGTTCTGGCGCTCCAGCCGCGACCAGGCGGTGTACATGATCTGTCCGGCCATCCCGCCGAGCGCCTCGGTGGACTGGTGGGAGTGCACCCGCCGTCCGAGGTCGACCTGGGCCAGCGCGTCCAGTCCGGCCAGGTCGAGCAGGTCGATCAGCAGGCCGAGCTCCACGCCGTACCCGGTGACGAAGGGCACCCGTTCCAGGGCGCTGCGCCGCCCGGCGTACTCGCCCGCCAGCGGCTGCACGAACCCCGCGAGCAGCGGCCAGTGCAGGTTGAGCAGCGGCCGCGCCACCAGCTCGGTGACCCGCCCTCCGCCACCCTGGAGCTCGGACAGCGGCCGGTCGTAGCACCCCTTGACGTACACGATCGAGGGGTCGGCGAGCAGCGGCCCGAGCAGGCCGGTCACGAACGAGGTGCGGAACTCCCGCAGGTCGGCGTCGACGAAGACGATGAGATCTCCGGTGCTCACGGCGAGGGACTTCCACAACGCCTCGCCCTTGCCGTCGAGCGGGTGCAGGTCGCACAGGATCTCGTCCTGCGCGAAGACCTTCGCCCCCGCCTCTACGGCGTGCGCCGCCGTCTCGTCGGTCGACCGGGAGTCGATGACGATGAGCTCGTCCACCAGCGGGACCGCCTCGACGAGATCCCGCCGGATCGCCGAGACGATCTCACCGACGGTCTCGGCCTCGTTCCTGGCCGGCAGCACGACGCTGATCCTCGTGGCGCCCTTGGCGTCCATCAGAGCCCTGACGGGCCAGTCGGCCGAGGATGTCATACGGCTGTGCAGCCAGGCTTCCACCTCAGGCAGCACGCACGACCCTCTTCTCTACGCCACAGTCCACACTCATCACCTTATGGCGTCCCGTACCGGGCGGGCGGCGGCGGCCGTACCGCACTCGCCGGAGGACGTCACCGCGCCCGGATCGCGGATGCGGTGAGGATGAGGGTGGCGCCGGCGAGGAGTGCCACGGCGACGGCGGCCACCAGGACGGCGAAACCGTACTCAGCCAGCGCGGACGCGGCCTGCGGTCCCAGGCTCGCGCCGACGAACAGGAAGAACGTGAACAGGGAGACCGCGGTGCCGCGCGCCCGCCCCGCGAGGCCGCCGACCGTCTCGATCACGCTGGGCGCGGCGATGCCGATGGCGAAGGCGAAGGCGAACACGGCCAGGAGGAGCGCCGGCCCGACGACGCCCGAGGCGGTCATCGCTATCACGACGGCGCTCGCGGCGGCCACCACCAGGGCCAGGCCGGCCCGACGACCGGCGGCGAGCCTGGCCAGCCACGGTGTGACGAACGGGATCGCGACGAACGCGGGCAGCGCGGTCGCCCGGAGTGTCAGCAGCGCGGCGGGGTTCCCGGCGATCTCGGCGGGGCCCTCGAGCTGGAGCGCGGTGTAGATCGCGACGAACGCGCCGAGGATCACCAGCGTGGCGGCGTAGAGCAGCACGAGCCGCGGGTCACGGACCAGGGCGGGTACGGCGGCGTAGGGGCTCGCGACCGCGCCGGTCGCGGTGTCCGGGAGCCATCACCCGGGCGAGGACCACGGCCATGACGGCGAAGGCGGCGCCGCCGACGAGAAACACCGTCCGCCACCCGGCCAGGTCGGCGACGGCCTTGGCGGCGAGTTGGCCGATCACGGCCGAGGCGAAGAACGCGGAGGTCACGGAGGTCATCGTGACGCCGCGGCGCCGGGGTTCGATCCGCTCGGCGATGTAGGCGAAGGCGACGGGCGCGAACGCCGCCGTGGTGGCGCCCTCGACGAAGCGCAGGGCGATGGCCGTGCCCGCTCCGGTGCTCGCCGCGACCAGCGCCGTGGTGAGCGCGGTGGCCGCCATGCCCGCCACGATCACCCGGCGCCTGCCGTACCGGTCGGAGAGCGGGCCGAAGACCAGGAACCCCGAGGCGTAGCCGAAGCCGAAGGCGCTGACCAGCCAGGTGAGCGTGTTGGCCGAGGTGCCCCAGTCGTTCGACATCGTGTCGAAGAGGGGGATGACGCCGTAGAGATGGCCGGTGGCGAGCAGGCCGGTCAGCACGAAAACGAGCACCGTACGGCCGAAGGGCGCCGGAACGGCCGGTCCGGCGGGTGACGGGACGGGTGACGAGGTGGGCGGGCGGGAGGCGGGGAGGGGCGTCGAGGTCATGCCGGGAAGGTAGCCAACCAACTAGTTGGTAGTATGGTTCGGGGTTCCGGCCGTATCCTGGAGACCCGCCACGGCAGCACCTCCCGGGAAGAGGCCTCTTCAGATGTCACCCAAGGATTCGACCGCCGCGACCAGGACGGCCCTCCTTGACGCCGCCCGCGTCGAGTTCGCGGCGAAGGGCGTCGCCGGCGCGCGCGTCGACACCATCGCCGAGCGCGCGGGGGTGAACAAGGAGCGGATCTACGGCCACTTCGGCAACAAGGAGAAGCTGTTCGACGCCGTCATCGTCACCGCGCTCGACGAGCTCGCCGAGGCCGTGGCCATGCCCGGGAAGGACGCGGGCGACTACGTGGGGCGGCTGTTCGACTATTACCGCGACCATCCGGACCTGGTCCGGCTGCTCATGTGGGAGGCGCTGCACTACCGGGGCCAGGAGCTGCTGCCCGGCCAGGAGTACCGGGTGGAGAAGTGCGGCAGGAAGACCGCGTCACTGGCCGACGGGATGGGCCGCGCCCCGTCGCCGGAGGTCGCGCGCACACTGATGACGCTCGTCGGAATGGCCATATGGCCCACCGCGATGCCCCAGTTCGGCCGGATCTTCCTCGGCGAGGACGCGGCGGGCGACCACGAGGCGATGCGCGAGAGCCTCGTGAATCTCGTCCGCTCCGCCCTGGACTGACGAGACCCGGCCGGAACCTTGAGCGGCGGGGTACATGGGCTCCGGCCGGGCGGTCCGATGGATCAGGACGCGGCGTGCCGCTCCAGGAACGCGTACACGTCGGCCTCGTCGACGCCGGGGAACGACCCCGGCGGCAGGGCCGCGAGAACGTGGGAGTTCGCCCGCGCCGACGGCCAGGCGTAGCCCTCCCAGCGCTGGGCCAGCTCGGAGGGCGGCCGGCGGCAGCACTCGCCGTTCGGGCAGTTGGACCTGGTCCGGTTGGTCGTCTCCCTGCCGCGGAACCAGCGGGACTCGCGGAACGGCACACCCAGGGTGATCGCGTAGTCCTTACCCTGGGACGGGTCCACGTGGGCCACGCAGAAGTACGTCCCCGTGGGCGAGTCGGAGTACTGGTAGTACACCGAGAACCGGTCGGGTGACAGGAACACCTGGCGGCCCGACCACTGCACGCACATCCGCTGGCCCTCGATGGCGCCCTGCTCGTCGGCGGGGAAGACGATGCCGTCGTTCTCGTACGCCTTGTAGATGATGCCTCCGGCGTTGTTGCGCACGAAGTGGCAGACGAGGTCGAGGTGCCTGGTCGCCAGGTTGGTGAACCGGTGTGCCGCCATCTCGTACGAGACGGCGAAGACGTCACGCAGGTCCTCCACCGACAGCGCCCGGTCCTGCTTGGCCTCCCGCAGGTACGGCACGGCCGCCGCCTCCGGTACGAGCACGGCCGCGGCGAAGTAGTTCGCCTCCACCCGCTGGCGGAGGAAGTCGGCGAAGTCGCGCGGCTTGTGGTGCTGGAGCGCGAAGTGGCCGAGGGTCTGCAGGAGGACGGTGCGTGGGGTGTGCATGCCGAGTTGCTCGCGCTTGAGGTAGATCCGCCGGTTGCGTAGGTCCGTCACGGAGCGGGCGGAACGCGGCAGGTCCTGCGCGGTGTGGACGGTGAACCCGAAGTGGGACACGAGCGCCTGCACGGTGCTCTCCGAGAGCGCGCCCGTGCGGTAGCCCACGGCGGCCAGCGACTCGGCGGCGGCGTTCTCGATCTCCTCGAAGTAGTTGCCCAGCTCGCGCTGCTTGCGGCGCAGCTCGGCGTTGGCGGCCCGCGCCTCCTCGGGCGTGGCCGTCCCCTTGGCCTGGCGCGCCTTGAGCTCCTCGTACAGCCCGAGGATGTGCTCGAGCACGTCGTTGGTGACGCGGGCGGAGACCTTCAGCCTGCTCAGCCCGAGGCTCGCGTAGATCGGATCCCGCTGGGCCTCCTCAAGCGCGATCTCCAACTGGGCCCGCCGGTTGGGGGCCTGCCTGCGGAGCAGTTCCTCGACCGGCACGTTCAGCGCGGCGGCCAGGGACTTCAGCAGGGACAGCTTCGGCTCGCGCTTGCCATTCTCCAGCAGGGAGAGCTGACTCGGCGCGCGCCCGACGCGTTCCCCCAGCTCAGAGAGGGTCAGGCCACGCTGCTTGCGCAGATGTTTGAGCCGCTGACCGAAGGCGAGGAGATCGAGCTCCTGCGTCAAAGACAGCGGTTCTTCGCCAAGCAAGGATGCCATACCGCGATCATATGCGAAATTTCGTGATTTCTTCCACTCCGGGGCGTCGCAGAGCGTCCGCGACTCCGCGCCGTACTGGTTCCACCGCCGCGAGACCCGCGCGCCCGCGCTCGGCGGAGCCGCGCCGCCGGTGCGGCTTCCGCTCCCCCACGCACGCCCCCGCGCTCCGGCTGCCACCAGCCCGGAGGGGCGACTGTCATTGGTCTAGTCCATAGAGAAAAGTCCGCGTTTCTTCTCTCCTGAATACCCGCCAGTATTCGCTCGGCCGAAAAATCTGCCGTCTTTCACAGTGATCTCGCCTTGCTGGAACTCCCGACATCGCCGCAAACTCGAACCAAGCACCCAGGTGACGACAGAACGCATCAAACAGGGCAAATGTCCTGTAGTGGGCGGCAGCAACAAGGGAGTGACGACAATGTCGGACCGGTTCAAGGCGGCCACGCAGCGGCTCCAGGACGACTGGGACACCAACCCCCGATGGAAGGACGTCCAGCGCACCTACACGGCGGAGGACGTGGTGCGGCTGCGCGGATCCGTCCAGGAGGAGCACACGCTGGCCCGGCTCGGCGCCGAGCGGCTGTGGCACCTGCTGCAGACCGAGGAGTACGTGCACTCCCTGGGGGCGCTCACCGGCAACCAGGCCGTGCAGCAGGTCAAGGCCGGCCTGAAGGCCATCTACCTGTCCGGCTGGCAGGTCGCCGCCGACGCCAACCTGGGCGGCCAGACATACCCCGACCAGAGCCTCTACCCGGCCAACTCGGTGCCCGCGGTCGTGCGGCGCATCAACAACGCCCTCCTGCGGGCCGACCAGATCACCTGGTCCGAGGACGACGCGAACGCTCCCCACTGGCTGGCGCCGATCGTGGCCGACGCCGAGGCCGGGTTCGGCGGGGTGCTCAACGCGTTCGAGCTGATGAAGGGCATGATCGCCGCCGGAGCCGCGGGCGTGCACTGGGAGGACCAGCTCGCCTCGGAGAAGAAGTGCGGCCACCTGGGCGGCAAGGTGCTGATCCCCACCGCACAGCACATCAAGACCCTCAACGCGGCTCGCCTCGCGGCCGACGTCTGCGGAGTCCCCTCGCTGATCGTCGCGCGGACCGACGCCCAGGCCGCGACACTGCTGACCAGCGACGTGGACCCCCGCGACCAGTCGTTCTGCACCGGCGACCGCACCGCTGAGGGCTTCTACCGCGTCCGCAACGGCGTCGACGCCTGCGTCGCCCGCGGCCTGGCGTACGCGCCGTACTCCGACCTGCTCTGGATGGAGACCTCCACGCCCGACCTCGACGTGGCCCGCGCGTTCGCCGAGGCGATCAAGGCGCAGTACCCCGACCAGATGCTCGCCTACAACTGCTCGCCGTCGTTCAACTGGAAGCAGCACCTGGACGACTCCACCATCGCCAAGTTCCAGCGGGAACTTGGACACATGGGGTACAAGTTCCAGTTCATCACGCTCGCCGGCTTCCACTCGCTGAACTACTCGATGTTCGAGCTGGCCCGCGGCTACGCCGAGGACGGCATGAGCGCCTACGTCGAGCTGCAGGAAAAGGAGTTCGCGGCCGAGTCCCGCGGCTACACCGCCACCCGCCACCAGCGCGAGGTCGGCACCGGATACTTCGACCTGGTCAGCACGGCCATCGCGCCGGACTCCTCGACGACGGCCCTGAAGGGCTCGACCGAGGAGGAGCAGTTCGCGCAGGCTCACTAACCAGCGGGATCGGGTGACGTCCGCCTCCCTCCGGGGGCGGGCGGACCCGTTACCAGGTCGATGAGAGGGCCCCGTCACGGCGCCGCAGGTCACCCCCGGGATCTGACGGCAGGTGACGGGGCCCTACTCGCGTCTCCCAGGTCTGTTGCGGGCCCTCACTCCCTCACAGTTCACGGGGCGGGGACGGTCACGCGGCGGCGGTGTCGGAGCCTCCGGCCCGGACCTCGACGGCGTTGAGGAAGCGCGACACGTGCCGGAAGAAGATCCGCGCCTCGGGCACCACGTCGGCCAGGATCGGGAACACGTGCGGCATGCGGCGCCACTCCTCGTAGGTCACCGGGACGCCGTTCTCCCGCGCGCTCAGCGCGACCCGGCGGGCCTCGTTCCGCAGGATCTCGGTCGAGCCGGTCACGATCATGAGCGGAGGAATGCCCGTGTAGTCCCCGAACACCGGCGAGACCAGGGGGTCACGGCAGTCGAGGCCCTCCGTCCACTGCCGGGCGAGCCAGTCCACCCGGCCCGCGGGCAACATCGGATCCAGCCAGCGGTTGTCCTTGCGGCACCCGTCGGTCAGGTCGGTCCACGGCGACAGGCAGATGGCGGCGGAGGGCAGCGGAACGCCCCGGTCCCGCAGGGCCAGCAGCGTGGCGAGGGTCAGGTGCCCGCCGGCCGAGTCCCCGGCCAACAGCATGTCCTTCGCCGCGAACCCCCGATCGAGCAGGCATTCGTACGCCTCGAGGGCGTCGCTGAGGGACTCGGCGAGGGAGTGGACCGGCCCCTGCCGGTAGTCGAGCGCGAGCACCGGGCGCCGGGTGGCCGCCGACAACCGCCAGGTGATGGGCCGGTGGGTGGCCGCCGAGCAGATGAAGTAGGCGCCGCCGTGGAAATAGAGCAGCACCTTGGTCTCGTCCAGGCCGGGGCCGCCCCGTACCCATTCGCCCGAGCAGCCGTTGAAGCTGGCCTGGACGGTGGAGGCCTCCGGCGGGAGACGTCCCGGCACCCATTGCCCGAGGCCGATCAACCTGCTGGCGAGGGCCATTCCGGCCGTGTGCCGCAGGAGGACGGCGGAGATGGGGCGGGCCGTACCTCGCATGATCCCGTTGAAAGCGGCGGCCTGCCAGCTGACGGGGTAGCCGGGATGGATGTCGACATCGATCTCCGATTTCACGCTGACCTCCACTCCCGTCTGCTGGGATGATTGCCGCGGACTACCGCTCTTGCGGACGGAGACCGCGCCGACCGGAAGGATTTCACTATATGTCGGGATATTCCGGAACCCCTCTGCCCAGAAAACTGGGGATCAAGCCCGGACACCGGGTACTCATGATCAACTCCCCCTCGGGGCTCGGCATCGACGACCACGAAGGGCCGGAGCCGTACGACGTGATCCTGCTGTTCTGTCCGGACATGGCCACTCTTCTGGACGAGTTCCCCGGCGCCGCCGGGCGGCTCGCGAGGGATGGCGGGCTGTGGGTGTGCTGGCCCAAGAAATCCAGCGGCGTCGCGACGGACCTGTCCGGAGGCCCGGTCCGCGAATACGGCCTCGAGCGGGGACTGGTGGACAACAAGGTCTGCGCCGTCGACGAGACATGGTCGGGTCTGCGCTTCGTCTACCGGTTGGTCGATCGTTAAATCCGTTGCCCGCGCTCCGGCGGGACGCTAAGTTTCGTCGTTCGTGCCCACACTTCATCGGAGGTTCCTCACCGAATCGCACCTCTTATCCCTTTATGCCCAACTTGTGCGATATAGCTTCCGCAAGCACGCGACCTACTGGGGAGCCGCCGCGGCCGGGGCGTTCACCAACACGGTCTTCGGGGCCCTGCGGGCGTACGTGCTGATCGCCCTCTGGCAGGCCCGTCCCGCACTCGGCGGGTACGACGTCACCGACGCGGTGACCTTCTGCTTCCTCACCCAGGCGTACATCGGGCCGATGCAGGTCTTCGGCGGCGGCCTGGAGATCACCCAGCGCATCCGCACCGGCGACATCGCCCTCGACCTGGTGCGCCCGGCACCCCTTCTGCTGTGGAGCCTGTCCGAGGACCTGGGCCGTGCCGGGTTCCTCTTCTTCGTACGGAGCGTCCCGCCGACCATCGCCGGCGCGCTGCTGTTCGGGATCGGCTTCCCCGGCGAGGCGACCGTGTGGGCCGCGTTCGCGGTGAGCTTCGCGCTCGGCGTCGTCATCAGCTTCGGCTGGCGCTACATCGTCGCGCTGGCGACCTGCTGGCTGCGCGACGACCGGGGCCTCGCGGTCATGTCACTGGTCCTGACGACGTTCTTCAGCGGGCTGATGCTCCCCCTGGTCATCTTCCCGGGCTGGCTGGGCACGTTCGCCCGAGCCCTCCCCTGGTCGGCGATGGTCCAGGTCCCCGCCGACATCTATCTCGGTAAGGCCGACATCCCAGGCGCGCTGGGGTTCCAGGTGATGTGGGCCGCCGTCCTGCTCGGCCTGGGCGCCCTCCTGACCCGGGCGGCACGGCGGAAGGTGGTCGTCGATGGTGGGTGAGAGCCGATGCGCGTCTACCTCCTGCTGATCTGGACGTGGACCAGGGCGGCCGCGCGCTATCCCGTCTCGTTCACCCTCATGACCGTCGGCGGCTGCGTGACCGCCGGTCTGGACGTCGCGGTCATCTGGGTCATCTTCGCCAACACCACGACGCTCGGCGGCCTCGGCCTGTCCGAGGTCATGTTCCTGTACGGCACGGCGGGCCTGGCGTTCTCGCTCGCCGACCTGCTGTTCAGCAACGCCGACCGGATCAGCCAGCACATCAGGGCGGGCACCTTCGACGCCATGCTGATCCGGCCGGTCGGGACCTTCGTCCAGATCACCGCCGACAGGTTCACCCCGCACCGCGCCGGCCGGGTGCTGCAGGCGGCGGTCGTCCTCGGGATCGGCCTGGCCCGGCTGGACGTGCCCGTCACCCGGGCCTGGATGATCCCCGTCATGGTCCTCTCGGGGCTGGTGATCTTCACCTCGATCTGGGCGCTCGGCGGAGCGCTCCAGTTCCTGCTCACCGACGCCCCCGAGATCGCGAACGCCTTCACGTACGGCGGTGCGCAGCTCACGCAGTACCCCCTCAGCGTGTACGGCGCCGACCTCGTCCGGGGTGTCACCTACGTCCTGCCGCTGGCGTTCGTCAACTGGCAGCCCGGCCTGTACGTACTGGGCCGCGAGGATCCCCTCGGCCTGCCGTACTGGCTGCGTTTCCTCTCACCGGCCGCCGCGGCGGCGATGGCCGCCGTCGCGGCGCTCGCCTGGCGGTCCGGAGTCCGCCGCTACCGATCGACAGGGAGTTAGAGCAGATGATCGACGTCGACCGCATCGGCCGGTCGTTCCGCGTCCGCGGCACGACCGTGCACGCCGTACGCGACCTGTCCTTCCGCGTCGGGGCCGGGGAGTTCGTCGGCTACCTCGGCCCGAACGGCGCGGGCAAGTCCACCACGATCAAAATGCTGACCGGCATCCTCGCGCCGACCTCGGGCCGGGTCACCGTCGCCGGGCTGGACCCGTCCCGGCGCCGTACGGCGCTCGCCCGCGAGATCGGCGTGGTGTTCGGGCAGCGCACGACCCTGTGGTGGGACCTCCCGCTGCGGGACAGCTTCGAACTGGTCCGACTCCTTTACAAAGTAGATCGTGCCCGATTCCGGGAGCGGCTCGACGAGATGACCACACGACTCGGGCTGGGCGACTTCCTCGGCACGCCGGTCCGCCAGCTCAGCCTCGGCCAGCGGATGCGCGGCGACATCACCGCCGCGCTCCTGCACGACCCGTCGGTCCTCGTGCTGGACGAGCCGACGATCGGGCTCGACATCGTCAGCAAGGCCGAAGTCCGCGCGTTCCTGCGCGAGCTCAACACCGAGCACGGGACGACCGTCCTGCTGACCACGCACGACCTCGGCGACATCGAACGGCTGTGCCGCAGGGTGATGCTGATCGACCACGGGCGGCTGGCCTTCGACGGCACGGTGGACGAGCTGCGCGCGACGGTGCCGGGCGAGACGTCCATCGAGGACGTCGTCGCCCACCTCTATCTCAGTAGCCCTGCTCCTCGAACTCGTCCTCATCGTCCTGAGGAGGACCCGCCCATCGCGACGGCATGAGCACCGGCAGGAAGAGGGCCACGCCCAGCATGCCGTACACGCCGGTGGAGAGGAGCGTGAGCATGCCGTGCCCCGCCTGGACGACCTCCTTGTGGAGGGACGTCGCGGTCGGGGCCAGGCCGGCCGCGCGGCTGACGTCGAGCGCGTAGACGACCGTCCACGCGAGCAGCGCCATCGACGGCACGAACGCCGCGAGCGGGGACATCCGGCCGACCAGCACCAGGCCGAGCAGCAGTCCCACGACGGCCAGCACACCGAAGGCGATGAGAATCCGGGAGTCCTTGAAGGGCTCGATGTTCTGGGCCGCGCCGCGCACCGCCTCCTGGGCGGCCCAGCCGCCTCCGAAGAGAAGGGCCGCCGCAAGAAGCACGCCGACCAGCAACCCGAAGAAGTGCCGCATGACCACCACCTCGTGTGGGAGCGCCCTGAGGGGGGTGCGGGCGCCCCGCGGTTGGCGGCAACATTAGCGACAAAATCCTCAAAACCGCATACTCCCGTCCTGACTGGCGTCAGGACGTGACGTCGCGCGAGGTGAACCGCGCCCAGGCGAGCGAACCGGAGATCACGATGTAGCCGGCGAAGACCAGCAGCCCCGTCCCCATGCGCCCGGTGTCCATGGGCGCGCGAAGCACCCCGTCGAACGCGTTCCACCACGACGTCAGCAGGAACGGCCGGAGGGCCGACAGTTGCGGGATCGCGGCCAGGACCTCCGACACCACGACGAGCACCACGGTCGCGGAGATCGCGCCGATCGGATTCTCGGTCAGCGTCGAGAACAGCAGCGCCAGCGCGCCGAGCGCCGCCATCCCCGCCGACGCGTACAGCACGGCCACCCCGGCACGCAGCAGGCCCTCGGCGAAGGGGACCGTCGTGCCGGACAGCAGCGTGACCGGCCCGGACGGGAACAGCACCAAGCCCGCGACCAGCGCGGACACCGCGACCAGCGTGCACGCGGCCAGGCAGAAGAGCAGCACGTTCGCGTACTTCAGCGCCAGCAGCCTGCCGCGTCCGGCCGGGGCGGTGAGCAGGTACCTCAGCGTTCCCTGGCTCGCCTCGCCCGCCACGGCGTCGCCCGCCACCACCGAGACCGCCAGCGGCAGGATCAGCGGCAGCATGACGAAGAACGCGGCGAAGGTGAGGACGAGGCCGTTGCCCGCCACCTGGGCGACGATCGACTCGGTCACGCCGTCCCCGGCCACCAGGCGCACCGCCACCCCGATCAGGATCGGCACGACGGCGAGCACCCCGAGCATGGCCAGGTGCCGCGGCCTGCGGAAGGTCAGCGCCGCCTCGGCTCCGAGCAGCCGCGCCGCCGCCCGGAGACGCCCCGGCCCGCGGTCCGGTACGGCTCCCGCCCGTTCTGTCGCCACCCGTGCTGTCTCCTGGTTCGGCGCCTGGTCCGGCGCCCGGTCCGGCGGGGTCAGTACCGCCGTCGACGGTCGACGTGCGCGATCCGACGGTTCATGATTCGACATCGAAACCCTCCCCGGTGAGGCGGACGTAGACGTCCTCCAGGCTGGGCCGCACCACCGCGAAGCCCCGTACGGCGACACCCTCACGGACGAGCGCGGCGCAGATCCGCTCGGGGGCGGCGTCCCCCAGCGCGGCTGTGGCCACCCCGTCGGCGTGGACCGCTCCCGCCAGGCCGAGCCCGGAGAGTACGGCCACCGCCTCGCCCGCGTCGGGCGTCTCGACCCGGATCGCGGGCGCGGCGCCCGCGCGCAGCTCCGTGATCGGCGCCTGGGCGACGAGCCGCCCGGTGCGCATGACACCGACGTGGGTGCACATCTGCTCCACCTCGGACAGCAGGTGGGAGGACACGAACACCGTGGTCCCGTCCGCGGCCACCTCCTTGATCAGCGCGCGTACCTCCCTGGTGCCCTGGGGGTCGAGGCCGTTGGTCGGCTCGTCGAGGACGAGCAGGTCCCTGGGCCCCAGCAGGGTCGCCGCGATGGCCAGGCGGTGGCGCATGCCGAGGGAGTAGGCCCGGTACCGTTTGCCGGCCGCGGCCCCGAGCCCCACCCGGTCGAGCGCCTCGCCGACGCGGCGCCGCACCGTACGCTGGTCCGAGCGGGGATCGGCCGCGTCGAACCGGCGCAGGTTGGCCTCGCCCGTGAGATAGGGATAGAAGGCGGGCCCCTCGACGAGGGCACCGACCCGCGGCAGCGCCCTGGAGATCCCCGCGGGTATGGGCTCGCCGAGCACCGAGCAGGCGCCCGACGTCGGGGTGACCAGCCCGAGAAGCATCCGGATCGTGGTCGTCTTGCCCGAACCGTTCGGCCCGAGGAAGCCGAAGACCGCCCCGCGCGGGACGACCAGATCGAGGTCGTCCACGGCCACCTGACCGCCGCGGAACCGCTTGGTCAGCCCGGTCGTGACGATCGCGTTCTCAGCAGTGCTCTCAGCAGTGCTCTCAGCAGTGCTCTCGCCAGTGCTCTCAGTCGCGCGGTCCGTCACGTTCCCTGTCGCGTTCCCTGTCGCGTTCCCTGTCACGTTCTCATCGGTGGAGGGCGGGGGCGCCGCGCTGGGCGCCCCCGCCTTCGTCGGCGGGCTCATCCCGCCGACCGTCCCGCCGCGTGCATCACCGGAGACCGTCGCGCGTGGCTCACTTCTGCCCCGCCGCGGCGTAGAGGACCTCGGGGGTGACCGCGCCCGCGACCAGTCGCCCGTCGTCCGTGAGCAGCACCGTGACGAGCTTCGTCCGGATCAGGCGTCCGCTCCCCCACTCCCCGCTCACCGGCGTCGCCGACTTCAGCAGGCCGTCCGCGAGCGATGCCGCGCCATCCGCCGAATCACGCCAGGACTTCTCCTTGCCGGACGTCTCACCGGTCGCCTCACCGGTCGTCTTGCCCGTCGTCCCGGCCGGGTCCTGCCCGAAGCCCTTGGGGACGGACGCGACGAGCACCCGGTCCCAGCCTTCGCCGACCACGCGTGGCGCGTCGGCCTCGTGCTCGTCCTTCCCGTGCGGTAGCCGCGTGAAGGACGGCACCGCCGCCTCCTCGACCTTCGCTCCCGGCGGGGGTGTGAAGGTGAAGTTCTCCGGTGCCGGCGGGGAGAAGGTCACGCTGTCGAAGCCCACCTCGAACGCGGGCTCGGCGGTCCCCTTGGCGTACACCTGGACGCGCAGCGGGATGAAGGTCTCCCCGTCGATCGCCAGTCGCACGTCCTTGATCAGCGAGCCGCCGTCCGTGGGCGTCAGCACGACCTCGTAGGCGGCGCGGCCCGCGACCGTCGCGTCCTTCCCGACGGTGATCCGGGTGTTCCCTCCGGCCGCCTTGAGCGCCTCCTCCGCCGCCTGCTGCGGGGTGATCGCGCTCGGGAACGGCGAGGCGTCCGGCTCGCCGACTGCCGGTCCCCCCTTGACCCTGGTGGCCGTGTTGGCGGCGCTGTCCCACCACCACACCTGATCACCGTTCACGACGAGATCGCTCTCGCTCATCTCGCCGGGCAGCATCAGCCGCATCCGCTCGGGCCCGCCGTACCAGACCTTGGCCTGGTGGGAGCCGGCCAGCAAGGAGAAGGGCGAGGCGCCGCCGCCCATGTTCGGCAGGGAGGGCAGGCCCAGGGACGCGGTCTCCACGATCGTCCCCGACATCGGCCGCACGGTGCCCGACTGCCACGTCCGCGCGGCGTCGGCGAGCAGTTCCTGCGCCGTACGCTCCGGCAGGGACGGGTCACCCTGGACGGCCGCGATCACCGGCCCGGCCGCCGCGACCCCGGCCACCACCGCGACGGCGACGATCGGCACTCCCCACTTCACCGCACGTGCTCCATTCCGCATGTCATGCCTCCACTCTGGTGAATCGCCCGGTGTTCCGCGCGAAACGGGTGAAACGGATGAAATTCACCGGGTCCGCTCGACGGGCCCGATGTCCGTAGCCTGCGCGACCGAACCTGAGCCGACGCTGAGACGAGCTGAGAGGGCTCTCAGCCAGGTCTCAGGCAACAGGCGCCAAGATGGGGCAATGCGGGTTCTGGTGGTCGAAGACGAACGAAGGATGGCGGCTGCCCTGAAAAGGGGCCTGCAGGCCGAGGGGTTCGCGGTCGATCTCGCCCATGACGGCGAGGACGGCCTGCACTGTGCCCGTACGGGCGAGTACGACGTGGTCGTGCTCGACATCATGTTGCCCAAGCTGTCCGGTTACAACGTGTGCAAGCGGCTGCGCGCGGAGGAGAACTGGGTGCCGATCCTGATGTTGTCGGCCAAGGACGGCGAGTACGACATGGCCGACGGGCTCGACCTCGGCGCGGACGACTACCTGGCCAAGCCGTTCTCGTACGTGGTGCTCGTGGCCCGGCTGCGGGCGCTGCTGCGGCGCGGTGGCGGGCGGCGGCCCGCCGTGCTGCGGTCGGGCGACCTCTCCCTCGATCCGGCCCGCCGCCTGGTCGCGCGCGGGGAGACCGCCGTCGAGCTGACGCCACGCGAGTTCTCGCTGCTGGAGTTCCTGATGCGGCGGCACGACGAGGTCGTGTCCAAGACGGAGATCCTCGAACACGTGTGGGACACCTACGACACCGATCCGAACGTGGTCGAGGTGTACGTCGGCTACCTCCGGCGCAAGATCGACACCCCGTTCGGCAGGAACGCGCTCCAGACGGTGCGCGGCGCCGGCTACCGGCTGGTCAGCGATGGCGGCTGAGCCGCCGCCCTGGACCGGCCCCGGGCGGTTTCCCGCCGGATGGTGGCGGCGCAGGAGCCTGCGGTTCCGGCTCACCGCGACCGCCTCTGCGATCCTGGCCCTCGCCCTGGCCGTGTCCGCGTACGTGTTCGTCGGCGTCCTCGGCAGGGCGCTGGCCGGGACGATCGACGACGAGGTGTACCAGCGCGCCCGCGAGGTGGTCGCGCTGGCCGACGCCGGGCGGCTCGGCGACCAGATCGTCACGACGGACAACACGATCGTCCAGGTGCTCGACGCCACCGGGCGGATCGTCAACGCCACGCCGAACACCGATCGGCTGGTCCCGCTGCTCGGCTGGAAGCAGCGGGAGACGGCCATCCGCTCGGGGACGCCCCTGTTCCTGGACGGCAGGCCGTACGGGATCCCCGGCCCGCTGCGGGCGCGGGTCCTCAGCGCCGACGCGGGCCGCACCGTCGTCGCCGCGCGGTCGTTCAAGGAGGTCCAGAGCAGCCTGGAGACCACCGGGCACGTGCTGATCGTCGGGACGCCGCTGCTGCTGGTGTTGCTCGCGGCGGCGTCCTGGCTGGTCATCGGCCGGACGCTGCGGCCGATCGCGTTGCTGCGCAGGGGCGCGGCCGAGATCAGCGGGACGGCCCGCGCGCGGCGGCTCCCGGTGCCCGAGGCGCGGGACGAGGTGCACTCCCTCGCCACCACGCTGAACGACATGCTGGCCCGGCTGGAGGTGGCCGACGCCCGGCAGCGCGCCCTCATCTCCGACGCCTCCCACGAGCTGCGCAGCCCGCTGGCCAGCATCCGGCTGCAACTGGAGGTCGCGCTCAGCCACCCCGAGGGCCAGGAGTGGCGGGAGACCGCCGAGGGCGTGCTCGAGGACACGATGCGGCTGTCCCGGCTGGCCGAGGACCTGCTGGCGCTGGCCCGCCTCGACGAGGGGCGGCCCGCCCGGCGCGAGCCGGTCGATCTGACCGCGCTGGCCGGACGGGCCGCCGAACGGCACGGCGTCACCGGTGAACTCACCCCGGGGATCACCGTGTACGGCGACGCCCTCGATCTCGGACGGGTCCTCACCAACCTGGTCGCCAACGCCGTACGGCATGCCACCTCGACGGTGGTCGTCGGGCTGCGCTCGGAGAAGAGCGCCGCAGGGGACGCGGGAGGGGGCATGGCGGTGCTGACCGTGGCCGACGACGGGCCGGGCATCCCGGCGGAGGACAGGGAGCGGGTCTTCGACCGGTTCACCCGCCTGGACAGCGCCAGAAGCCGGGACGACGGCGGCGCCGGACTCGGTCTCGCCATCGTCCGCGAGACCGTGCGGGCCCACGGCGGGAGCGTCCATCTGGAGGAGGCCGCGCCGGGCCTGCGCGCCGTCGTCCGGCTGCCCCTCGCGGCGTCCGGACGGGCGTCGCGACCGGCCCCGGGGCCGCAGGCAGGACCGGGGGCGACCGCCGGACGCGCCGCCCGGGGAGGGCTCGGGTAAAGGCTCCACCTCGGTCGCCGGGCCGCACCGTCCGCACAGCCCGGCGTTGTATACGTTATGTATCCGAGTGGCCACAAATAGTGTGCGGGGGGCGTGGCTCATGTCGTGCGTTCATGAAAGGCCGCGTGAACGGTCGCGCGGGTGGTTGCGGTGTGCCGCGGCTGCGGTCCTGGCGCTCGCCGGCGTCGGTTGCGGCACCGAGCCGGTCACGCCCGAGTACTACCCCACCACCGAGGGCGCCAACACGCAGGTCGGCGAGATCAAGATCAGAAACGCGTCCATCGTCGGCCCCGCTCCGACCGCCCAGGATCGGGTGGGCGCCTCCGTTCCTGTCTACTTCTCGCTGATCAACGCGGGGAAGACGGAGGACAGCCTGGTCCAGATAACCGCCGAGGGCGTGGCCAAGACCGTGGACATGTCGAAACCCGAGATCCCGATACCCGTGCTGCAACTCGTCTGGGTGGGCACCGGCCCGTTCACCGTGACCCTGCGCGACCTGGAGCGGCCGCTCACCGTCGGACAGTACGTCACCCTGCGGATGCGTTTCAGGAAGGCCGGCGCGGTGACGGTGCGGGACGTCCCGGTCCAGATGGCCTCCGTCGCCACGACGCTTCCCAGCCCGCCTCTCGTGAGCCCGTCGCCGTCAGGTTGACTCCGGTCGCGAAGGGTAGTCCCGTTTCATGACATACCAGGGCAGCGAGCCACACGAGGGGGCGCAGTCCGACCTCGTCGTCAACGCCGCGACGCGCCTGTTCGCCGCCCTCGGTTACGACGGCACGTCCCTCCACCAGATCGCCGAGGCGTCGGGGCTCGATCTGGCCACGCTCGGCGCGGTCGCCGGAAGCAAGCGGGACATCTACCTCGCGGTGCTCGACCTCGCCTTCCGGCGGCACCGCGCCATGCTGGAGGAGTCCGTACGGGAGTTCCGCGAGACCGGGTCCGTGCACGCGCTGCTGGAGAGGTATCTCGACTTCTGCCTGGAGTACCCGGACAACCTGGCGCTCTGGATGCATCGCTGGCTCGCCGACGCGGTCGACGTCACCGACTTCGAGCAGCGGTACGTCCAGCCGGTCATCGTCGTGGTCGGCGACCTGTTGCGGGAATCGCTCGCCCGGTGCGACTCCGACGTGGACATCGACATCGAATTCAGCATCTGGACCGTGATCTGGTGCGCCCACGGGTTCGTTCGCGGTGGCTTCATCGGACCTGACGGCCTGCTGCACCGAGCCTCGGATCCCCAGACACTGCGCCGGTTCCGCCGGCACATGCACCGGCTGTGGCACCGCCAGCTCTGTCTCCCCGGAGAGCCGCCCGCCGAGTACCTTCTCTAGCATCGGAATTCCCTCCGCTCTCCGTCCCCCAAGGAGATCTGATGCTTCCCGAGTACGGCCGGCCGGTTCATGAGCTGCTCGACGAGCTGGCTGAGCTGAAGGCCGGTGACCTGCCCGTCCGAGGCGGCAAGGTGACCGCGTACGTGTACGACACCGGCCGCCCCGAGATCCACGACGCCGCGCACCGGGTGTACGCCGAGATGCTCGAGGTGAACATGCTCGACCCGACGGCGTTCCCGAGCATGGTGGCGCTGGAGAAGCAGGTGGTCGGCGCGGTGGCGGACCTGCTCGGCGGCGACGGATCCATCCTGGGCATCTTCACCAGCGGCGGCACCGAGTCGATCATGCTGGCGGTGAAGGCGGCCCGGGACCACTGGCGCGCGAAGAGTGCGGGCGCGGGGCCGGGCGAGGGGACGGGCGGAGACCGCGGCGTCCCGCAGCTCGTGCTCCCGGTGACCGCGCATCCCGCGTTCCACAAGGCCGCCCACTATCTGGGCGTGGAGGTCGTCCCCGTCCCGGTGGACCCGGTGACGTTCCGCGTCTCCGTGCCCGCGGTCGAGGCCGCGATCGGTGACCGGACGATCCTCGTCGTGGTCTCCGCGCCGTCCTATCCGCAGGGCGTGATCGACCCCGTCGCGGAGGTCGCCGCGCTCGCCTCGTCCCGGGGTGTGCCCTGCCACGTGGACGCCTGCGTGGGCGGCTGGCTGCTTCCGTGGTTGCGCGAGGCGGGGGCGGAGATCCCCGCGTTCGACCTGAGCGTTCCCGGTGTCACGTCACTCTCCTGTGACCTGCACAAGTTCGGCTACGCGCCGAAGGGCGCCTCCGTCCTGCTCTTCAGGGACGAGGAGCTGCGCCGCCGCGCCTACTTCGCGTCCGCCGCCTGGCCCGGATACACGATCATCAACGCCACCGTGCAGAGCTCGCGCTCCGCCGGCCCGCTCGGCGGGGCGTGGGCGACCCTCCAGTCACTCGGCCGGGACGGCTATCTGGAGTTGGGCCGTACGACCCTGGAGGCGACCCGGCGGCTGGTCGAGGGTGTGGCGGCGATCCCCGGCCTGCGGGTCCTCGGCCGTCCCGAGTCCTCGCTCGTCGCCATCGCGGCCGAGCCTGACGGCGGGATCGACGTGTTCGTGCTGGCCGACGAGGCGCGCAGGCGCGGCTGGTTCCTCCAGCCGCAGCTCTCGTACGCCGGGATCCCGGCCAACATCCACATCACCGTCACCGGCGTCACACTGCTCGGCGTCGACGCCATGCTGGAGGTGATCGCCGAGTCCGCGGAGGCGGCGCGGCGGTCAGGCCCCGCCGTGGTGCCGGACGGCCTGCCGGAGCTCATCGCCTCGATCGACCTGGACGCGCTCGACGACGCCACCTTCGCCGAGATGGCCGCGGCGGTCGGCATCGAGCTCGGCGGCGAGGGTCCGAAGGAGATGGCCGTCGTGAACGCCGTCCTGGACGCGCTGCCCGCCGAGGTCCGGGAGGCGGTGCTCGTCCGGTTCCTGGCCGGCATCTACTCCTGATCACCCCGCCTTCCCGGGAGGTGGCGGGTCAGGCGCGCAGGCGCTCGACGACGTCCAGGGTGGCGCGGGCGCTCGCCGCGTCGTGGACGCGGAAGACCCGGGCCCCCTGGAGGGCGGAGACGGCGAGCGTGGCGAGGGTCCCGGCGTGGCGCTCCTCGACGGGCAGGCCGCCGAGCGTCTCTCCGACGAAGTCCTTGTTGGACACGGCCACCAGCACCGGCCAGCCGGTGGCCACCATCTCGTCCAGGCGGCGGCTGATCTCCAGGGAGTGCCAGGTGTTCTTCCCGAAGTCGTGGGCCGGGTCGATCAGGACCGCGTCCTCGCGCACGCCTGCCGAGACCGCTTTCTCCGCCAGCCCCGTGGTGTAGTCGATCACATCGGCCACCACGTCCGCGTACGCGATGCGATGCGGACGGGTCCGCGGCTCGACCCGTCCGGCGTGTGCGCAGACGAGTCCGACGCCGTGCCGGGCGGCGACCTCGGCGAGACCGGGATCGACCCCGCCCCATGTGTCGTTGAGCAGGTCCGCGCCCGCCTCGGCGACGACCTCTCCGACCTCGGACCGCCAGGTGTCGACGCTGATGATCACGTCGGGGTGGCGGGCCCGGACCGCGGCCACCAGGTCGGCGACCCGGCGGATCTCCTCCGCCGGGTCCACGTCGTCACCCGGCCCGGCCTTGACGCCCCCGATGTCGACGATGTCCGCCCCCTCGTCGATCAGGCGGGAGGCCGCGTCGAGCGCCGCGCGGAACCCGAACGTCGCCCCTCTGTCGAAGAACGAGTCGGGTGTGCGGTTGACCACCGCCATGATCGCGTAGTCACCGGGGCCGAAGGCCCGGCCGCGAAGCCGCAGAGTAGACATCCCGGCCAGATTACCTCTGCGACCTGAATAAGCGATCAATACGGATCCGGGATTTGGAGCGCTCCAAAACTAGGCGGCGGAGCCGCCCTCCGCGAGGGCGAGAAAGTCCTGGGCCATGGCCGGAAGCCTGCGCCGGGCGTGGACCACCGCGATGACCTTCTTCAGCGCAGGGCTCAGGGAACGGACCTCCAGGCCGGCCCTGGCGGCGGGCTCCGCCATCGCGCGGTACCAGAGCAGGTGCACGCCCGCCTCCCGCACCGTGTCCAGCCAGCCCGTCCGGTCGTCGGACTCGACCGCGACGACGGGCCGGACGCCGTACGTCGTGAAGATGTGGTCGAACTCCCTGCGGCGCGGGCTACCGGCGGTGGGCAGCAGCAGGCGCGTGCCGGTCAACCGGGCCAGCGGCACGGGCTCGGGAAGGCCGGATCCGGGAGGTGAGATCAACACGATCTCCTGCCGCTCGACCGGATGGGTCACCAGATCGGTGGGCACCGGCAGGTCGGTCAGACCGAGATCGGCGCGCTGCTCGCGCACGGCGCTGACCACGCTGTCGCGCCCGTCGCACCGCACGATGTGCACGCGGATGCCCGGATGCTCCGCCGCGTAGGCGGGCAGCAGCCGCCCGGCGAGGCCGGGCTCCAGGCTCGGCGTGGAGGCGATGCGCAGCTCGGCCCCGGCCGCGTGCGTGTTCGCCGCCAGCGACTCGATCTCATGGACGGCGTCGAGCGCCTCGCGGGCCAGCTTGACCACCCTGCGGCCCTGCGCCGTCACGACGACGCCCCGCCCCGAGCGTGCGAAGAGGGTCATGCCCAGCTCGCGTTCCAGGTCCCGGATCGCGCGGGACAGTGCGGGTTGCGCGATGTAAAGAGACCGGGCCGCGTCGGTCATGGTGCGGTGCTCCGCAGTCGCGACCACATAACGGAGCTGCTGCAGATTCATGCGAGAAAAACTAGGGCAGAAAGGCCCGGCTATTCCGGAACATCGCAGAGATCACCTCGGGCGATTACCCTCCGCTCCCGCTTACTGCGACATCCGTGACAGGTGTGAAATCAGTATGGTTTTGCCCCATATCCGGAAAAGGGGGCAAAACTTTGGCGACGCAGTACCCTCCACCGCCGCCTCAGCGCGGGAATCCGTACCCGGGGCAACCCTCGGGGTTCCCACCGCCACCACCTCCAGGCACGCAGGGCGCGCCCTATCCGCCGCCTCCGCCTCAGACTCCGCCGCAGGGTCCTCCGCCGGGCGGCCAGGCCCCGTACCCACCGCCGCCGCAGGGTCCGCCGCAGGGTCCGCCACAGGGATCGCCGTACGGGCCGCCACAGAGTCCGCCGTACGGCGCGCCTTACGGTTCGCCGCACGGAGCGCCACCGGGAGCACCCCGGGGGATGCCACCGGGGCCGGGAATGCCACCGGGGCCGCCGCAGGGGATGCCCCAGCCGCCTCCACCACCCGGTCACCCGCAAGGCCCGCAGGGCTGGTCCCCGCAACCGCCGCATCCGAACCCGCCGTACCCGCCGGGTCCCCAGCGACCCACCGGCCCGTACGGGCCGCCGCGCTACACGCCGCCCACCTGGCAGCCGCGGAAGAAGAAGTCGGGTGCCGGCGCGATCGTCGGCGGACTGCTGGGCGTGATGGCACTCGCCCTCGTGGTCCTCTTCGTCGGCGCCGCGCTGCTCAAGAAGTCCGGGCACGAGAGCTCGACCACGCCCATCGCGCTGCCGACGTTCACCTACTCGCCTCCGCCGCGCAACGAGCCGACCTCTCCCCCGACCACCCGACCCACGTCACGGCCCACGTCACAGCCGACGTCACGGCCGACGTCACGGCCCACCTCGGAGCCGGTGCGGCAGGTCAACAAGAGCCTGAAGGCCAACAGCGTCTACCTCGCCGGCACCCTGCCGACGACGCGATGCCCGGCGGGGAACACGAATATCTACAACCACGCCCAGTTCAAGGCGCTGATCCTGAAGACCGGAAAGTGCATGGGGAACGCGTGGGGACCCGCCCTGGACCGCGTCGGGATCAACTGGCAGGCACCCGGGTACATGATCGCCGCCCGTAAGGGGCGCGGCGCGTGCGGCGACTATCCGTCTCCCGGAAGCAACGTGCCGTACTACTGCCCGCGCAACAGCACGATCTACGCCTCGACGTCCGCCATGACCAAGGAGTACGGCTCGCTGGGCAACTGGCACGGCCTCATCATCAGCATGATGGCCCACGAGTACGGCCATCACGTCCAGAACCTCACCGGCATCTCCGACCAGTGGTGGAGCCACTACCTCGCGACCTCGTCGAAGAACACACGGCTGGCTCTGACGCGCCGGCACGAACTCCAGGCGACCTGCTTCGGCGGCATGTTCATGCGGTCCGTGGCGGCCAGCTACCCGATCAGCGCGACCCAGCGCAACTCGCTGCTGTGGGCCTACAACCATCTCGGCGACCCACCCGGCGGGCCACGCGATCACGGCAGCACCGCCAGTAACTACGGGTGGTTCCGGCAGGGATACATGCGCCAGAAGGCCTACCAGTGCAACACCTGGGCCGTCGGTGCGTCCTCGGTCTCATAGTCCCTTATTTGGCTTCTGTCAGCCTTGTCGGGATATGGGGCTAGAATCCGTCGTCAATTCCTGCAACTTCAGATACCGGGCATTTGCCGTCGAGACGGGAGCGGTTGACCATGCGCCGTGGGGACGCCATGGACGAGGCCGGCGACGGTCCGGAGGGACCGTCACAACCGCGCCCCCGGAGACGCCCCGCTGGAAACGCCCAGCGGGGGGCCGGGAACGCCGAGCGCGGGACGGACAACTCACGTCGCGGCACCGGAAATCCCGGACGGGAGGCGGGCGGCTCCCAGCGCGACGCGGCGAACCCCAGGCGGGATGCGGGGCGGCGCGAGCAGGAGCCGGGCGGCCCCGCACGAGAGCAGGGCACACCCGGACGAGGGCCAGGCGGCCCCGGTCGGGAGCCGGGTGGTCCCGGTCGGGAGCCGGGCCGGGAACCGGGGCGTCCGGCGCGCAGGCCGCGAGCCTCCCAGCAGGACGCCGGATCCGCCGGTCGCGGGACCGGAGAACCGCAGCCCCCGGCCCCTCCGCGTAACGGCGAGGCTCCGCCGCGCGTGGCCGGGAGCGCGCCCCGCAGGGGTGACGGGCCGCCCGGCAACGGCACGAGCAACGGAAGGGGTGAGGGCGCCCAGCGCAACGGCGACGGCCCGCCGCGTAGGGCCGACGGCCCACAGAACGCGCCCCGCGCCCCCCAGGGCAAGGGAGGGGGGCCGCGATACGGGAAACCGGTGACCACCAGGTCCCTCATCGGCTGGACCGCCCTGTCGGCGATCGTCCCCGGCGCGGCCCATCTGCGGGCGGGCAAGCGCCGTACCGGCTTCATCCTGCTGGCCGTCTTCGGCGCCATCCTGATCGCGGCGGTGGCCTACGGCGTGCAGTTCCTGTGGAACGCCGGCGCGGCGCTCCGGCCGAGCACCATGACCACGGTCACGATCGCGGCGGGGGCATGCGCCCTCGCCTGGTTCGGTCTGATCGCCATGTCGTACATGGCGCTCCGCCCGGACCGCCTGCCCCGCAAGGGGCAGATCGTCTCCGGCATCGTCGTCGGCGTGCTGTGCGTCTCGGTGATGGCCCCGTTCGCGCTGACCGCGAGCACCGTCAACACCGCGAACGACTTCCTGGACGACGTCTTCGTGCCCAACCCGGGCGGCCCGAGCCCCTCCCCGATCAGGGCGGAGGACCCCTGGAACGGGCGCAAGAGGGTGAACTTCCTCCTCATCGGCGCGGACGCCGCGGGCAACCGCGAGGGCGTGCGCACCGACTCGATGACCGTCGCCAGCGTCAACCTCTCCACCGGCAACACCGTCCTGTTCAGTCTGCCGCGCAACCTGCAGTACGTACGGTTCCCCGAGAGCAGCCCGATGCACAAGCAGTTCCCCAACGGGTTCAACGCCGAAGGCCAGGGCCTGCTGAACGCCGTCTGGTACTACGCCGACAACAACCCGCAGCTCATGGGCGGCAAGAACCGGGGCCCCGAGGCGCTGAAGGACGCGATCGGCTACACGCTCGGCCTGAACATCGACTACTACGCGATGGTCGACATGTTCGGTTTCGCGCGGTTGGTCGACGCCATCGGCGGGCTCCGCATCCGGGTCGAGCAGGACATCAAGTGGGGCGGCCACTACGGCACCGCCGGAACCATCAAGGCCGGCTACCGCACGCTGAACGGCGAGGAGGTCCTCTGGTACGGCCGCTCGCGAGTGAACAGCGACGACTTCTCCCGGATGGCCCGCCAGCGCTGCGTGATCGGCGCGCTCGCCCAGCAGGCCAGCCCGGCCACGGTGCTCGCCAACTTCAACAAGATCGCCGCCGCCGCGCGGCACATGTTCCGCACCGACATCCCACGTGACCTCCTGGAGCACCTGGTCCCGCTCGGCCTGAAGGTGAAGGACGCCAAGATCACCAGCCTGCAGTTCGTGCCGCCCGTCATCTACACCGGCAACCCCGACTGGGCCAAGATCCGCAAGCTGAGCCTGAAGGCCATCCGCGAGTCCGTGGCGGACAGCCGTACGTCGGCCGCGGGTGTCACCGCGAGCCCGAGCGGCACCGGCGTCTCGGCTTCCGGCTCGCCGGGCGCGAGCGTGTCGGCCAGCCCGTCGGTGGGCGCGTCGGCGAGCAGGCCGGCCCACACGGCCACCCCCACACCCAACGACAAGGCCGCGAAGTCGCTCTCGGAGCTCTGCGGGTTCTGAGGGACCGCCGGACATGATGGAGGTATGAAGGCACCCGTCTGGATCGTGTCCGGACCTCCCGGGGCGGGCAAGTCGACGGTCTGCTCGGCGCTTCTGCGCCGATTGGACCCCGTGCCCGCCCTGCTGGACAAGGACACGGTCTACGGGACCTTCGTCGAGGCCACTCTCGCCGCGTACGGCAAGCCGCCCGGCGAGCGGGAGGGCCCGTGGTACGACGAGCACGTCAAGCGGCACGAATACGACGGTCTGACCGCGACCGCGCACGAGATCCACGCGCACGGCTGCCCGGTGATGCTCAGCGGGCCGTTCACCTCACAGGTGCACGACGCCGACCGTTGGCGGCACTGGGTCGCCGAACTGGGCGGGCCTCCGGTCCGTCTGCTGTGGGTCCGCTCGGACGGCCCCACCCTGCGCAGGCGGCTGACCGAGCGCGGACTGGACAGAGACGGCCAGAAGCTCGACCGGTTCGAGGAGTATCTCCGGGCCATTCGTGTGGACGAGCCTCCGGCCGTGCCGTACATCGAGATCGACAACCGCCTCGGCGCCCCGCCGATCACGGACCAGCTGCGCCGGGCGGCGATCCGTTAGCGGGGCGCCCGGCGCAGCTGGTCCGTGAT